>NZ_BFAY01000001.1 GCF_003112675.1 Leptospira johnsonii
AAGATAAGATCTCCCTGGGGGCAACCCCCTGAAGAGCCCGGGAAGATGACCCGGTTGATAGGTCACAGATGTAAGTGTGGTAACACATTGAGTCGAGTGATACTAATAGCTCGTGAGGCTTGACCATATTACGAAAGTATTGAGTAAGATTTACTTTCTTACTCAATGGTAACAACGCCAACCGTTAGCATCCACCCCAAGTGGATGCTAACATGAACATCCATACAAGATGATCAGCAACAGTGTGAAATATTCGCAGTTATAACGTTTGTAGAAGTAATTCTACACTTAAAGCCGATGGTGAAAGCCTTCGGCTTTTTTATTTGATGAGGGGAATTACCGTTAATTTCGGTATAAATGTTAGTCCGGTTAATTTTTAGAATCGGCGGATTTCAGCAGATAGAAAAACTTCTGAGGAAGTACATCGTCGATAATTCCAGTCGTTTTGGGACCTTGGATTGTATCAGCAAACTTCAGAAGTTCCGAGTCGCTTCTATAGATTAAACTCCAATCCATAACTTCCATTATGCCAATCTCGTCGGATGCATTAGAGAAATTTCCTAAAAAGATCTCTCCCGTGGGGTTTAGGATAGAATACAGATGAGTACAAATCTTCTGTGCCGTTTTCATTTTAATATAATCGAATAGTCCTGCCGAATAGATCATATCGATCCCAGTGTGCTGGACAAATTTCCCCGGATTCGCGGCGAATCTTGCGATTTCGACGTTTAGACAATGGAAATCGACTTGTTTACGATTTTTTAATAAAGCAATTCGGATGCCGTGTTTGGCTTCGGTGATCGCTCTCGGATCCTGGTCCAATAAATAGATCGTTAGCTTATCCAATGTGCTTTGATCCGCATCGTTTATAAGAGTAACCATTTCTCTCGCGGGACCGCAGGCAACAGATAGAACACAGAGTCTATCTTCTTTTTTCTTTAATCTGTCCAGGATCGTTCTATAAAAGAAGTTCTGCCTATGAAACACCGCTTGTGCGGATTTGAGATTTAAGGTACATTTATGAAGACTTTTTCCCAAAAGATTGGTCCCTTCATTTGTATCTCGATAAATTGCGTCCATCATCTCGAAATCACCCGCATAGCCTAAAGGTTTTGTCGTAGCTCTTTTTACGAAAGGATCCAGAAAAAGATAACATTGTAGTTCTTCCCTAAGATAAGAGAAGTTGTAATTGATCTCGGTCGGATCCAGCTCGTGATAGAGTTCGTTCGTTTTTTCCTTTAGAAAATTATAAATTGGGCTCAAAAGTAGAAATACAGATTTATATATTTCCTCTTTCAGATTATATCCTACCGCGTATTCATGATCGTTTAAGCTGGATTCGAGTTGGGATAATAAAGGTTGGATACTTTGGATTTTTTCCTTTGTCTGAAATACTATGGATAACGCTTTCTGATGGGGAGTTTTTGGTTCTCCAGATTCTACACGTACCTTAATCCCGGTTAGCGAATCATGGATCGCCCTAAACAGATCTAAATGGATCGGTTCATCGAACTGGATCCCGTATTCCCAACCTTTTTCCGATCTTTTTTCCCAACGGATCACTCCGCTTAGTTTACGATTGTATTGTAGGACATCGGTAAAGATACTCATATCTAAAACAGAACCGAGTATGGTTTCTCCGGAGATACGTTCTTCGCAGATTATTCTGGTCCCATATTTGGAGATATCTCCCAACGAAGCTTTTGCTGAACTTTCCGCCTTATTAACGGAATGAATTTTGTAGAAACAGCTATATGTTGGAATAAAAACCTCCTCCTTAGGAAGAAGTTTTTCGTAACTTTTGTCAATTTGATTTGATGAGGTTTTTTCCATTATGATTTTTTAATTTACCTAAAAGATTTATTGCTGTTTGGTTTTGGGGTTCGAAAGAAAAAACTTCATTAAGAAGAAGTTCTGCCCTTCTTCTGTTTCCGAGGCGGCGATAAGAATCGGAAAGTACAAGAAGATTATTCACATGATCCGGTTGACGGTAACGAAAACGTTCCCCTTGTTCCACAGATTCTTTGTAGTCTCTATGTCTGTTGAAAGTTTTGGCGAGGAAGTAAAAATAATTACTTTCGCCTGGGTAAACGTCTACCAACCTCATTGCGACTCGAATGGACTCTTCTATATCTCCGTTTTTGGAAGAAGAAGATATCAAATCCTTTAGAGTTTCTAAATCTTCGGTAGGCTTACGACCGTTGGTATATGTTCCGTTTTCGGAATTTTGAAACGAATTTCTTAAAGAATTTTCCGACTCGACGTTTCGGTTTGCCGGATCAAAGGAAATTTTCACCAAAGAAAGATCGTCGATTATATCCCCCGAATCCTTTAAGGCTAAGACTATTCCTTTTAATTCGCCTTTTCCTTGTTCAACGATATGAAGGAAAAAGTTTTCGTCTTCTACCATACTTTTACCACCGATGGATGGGTCGAACACCATCAAGTCTTCTCTTCCATCGGAGCCAAGGATCAGTTTATCCCCTGGTTGCAGTTGGAATAAGCTAACGAAGAACCTACTTTTGATCTCCAGCATTCCGATTTTTCTGAAATACATCTGTGAATCTATAAAGGATGCTCTTCCGTCCCGATATAATACCGGAAAAGGATGTTCTGCGTTTATATAATATACCAGACCAGATTCTTCGTCTACGAGCCCGATCACGAGGGAGATCATCATTGCTCCGTCGAAACTTTCGAAGGTCTTTTGTAATTCGATGACCGCGTTCCTTAACCAACGTTCCGGATATTGGTTTTGATTCGCTTCCAACATTTTTGTCCTTTGGATCATCGCATGGAATACCGCGCCGAAAACAATTGCTCCGCCCGCGCCTTGCAGGGATTTCCCCATAGCATCCGCGTTTACGAAAACAACGTATCTTCTTCCCTTAAGCGTTATAACGTTCGAAACGCTGATATCTCCGCCGATCTCTTGGGTCCAATTTTTAAACGTAAATTTTTTCTTTTGGCTAGTGAAGAATTCCACAGGAACGATATCACTTTTGGAAAGATTCAAGCTTAAGGGCTGCAATACGAGAGAAGTGAGAAAATAATCTCCGTCTTGCTGAGACTTTAAGGTGCTGATTACATCCATCTTCTCAAATTCGGATTTAGTAAGATTAAATTTGAAATGAGCGATAGTGACAGAAATGATCATGGTTCCGGCCAAAAAATACAAGTTATTGATAATCGAAATCAATTTGTAGTCATTGTCGAAGATTAGATTCACTACAATATATTGAACCAGGATGATTCCGCTGTTTAATGCTCCTTTAACGGCGTTCCATGGTAGGAATAGGTTCACTGCGATCAAAACCAGGTTTAATCCTGCGTAGTAAGAGGACTCGAATCCTCCTAAACGTGCGGTCATTAAGGTAATAATTCCTCCGACAACGAAGGTAAAGACAAACGCGTGCACAGTGTTCCAAGCGTTTGGTTTGGAAAAACGTAATATTACATATTGAATCAATACGAAAACGGAAGCGAAGGCTCTCAACGATAAAAAATAGCCGAGGTTCTCGTCCAAATATTCTTTCGGAATGATAAAATAATCCAAACCTCCGAATATAGGAACCAAGGTGAAACCTAAGATGCAGACGGTTTGGATCCATTTTTTTTCGAGTGCCCAGACGAATCGCCTGAAACTTTGCTCTTGATGAATCATCAATCGAAACCTTTATGAATGATATTTTTGAGGATTCGGGAGACGTTAGTTGCGCCTCAATGTTAGTCAATAAATATTTTATAAGAACGTGCGGAATCTGTTTTATTTGGAACGTTTGTGTTAGTCGATTTGAAATGAATTTATTTTAGGCCTTGTTCGCATAACATTCTGTTTGCGTCTTGTACGGTGCAAAAAGTTTAAAAATTTCGAATGCACGGTTTTTGTGCGCAGCGAAAAAGACGGGCAAGGTTTAATTTTTAGGGACAGATTTTGCTTCAGAATAGGTGGGTTCGCAGTCGATTTGAGGGATGTCGTTTTTTTTGATCGTAATATTATTAATTTTTAATATTTGTTTTATGATCTGTGAGTTTGTCTTTATGGATGCCTCTGCGTGTTTTGGTGGATAGGATTTGTTTCTACTTTTCTTCTCGGTTGTAGTTAGTCTTCATTAATTTTAGTGACCGATTATGTATTAATTTTTGCTACAAGATTTTAGATATTTTTACACATCGCTTTTTCCGTTCGAATCTCAATTGCGCAAATTAATTTAATAACTTATTGACGATCGCTTCGTACTCTGTTAACTTCCTTCTTCGCTAATTGCGACGTCTAACGTGTAATTGATACGTAAATCGATAAGTGATACAGTCCCTTGAGGGATGTTGCACGGTATGTGGAAACTATGTGATAAGAAAAATATCCCGCCGGAAGAATATTCGAAGCGTGGAGCCGGATTGGATGCCTGAGTTACGGAGGTCGTAATCAAAATGGCGGCGAATGGAGCTGTATCTTACACTTCGCGGATCCTTATCGTGGAAGATGAGAGAATTGTCGCGCGAGATATCCAGATCATTCTTCAGAAGTTTGGTTATACTTCCGTTGGAATAGCAGCTAATGGAGAGAAGGCCATACAAATGGCCAGAGCGACCAGGCCGGATCTGGTGCTAATGGATATCGTACTCGGCACTGGATTCATAGACGGGGTCGAGGCAGTAGTCAAACTTAAGGAACTTCTGGATGTTCCAGTAATCTATATAACTTCACATAGCGACGAGGCTTCCCTAAGGAGGGCTCGTGTAACTGAACCTTACGCATACATTCTAAAACCTATCGATGTCCGAGAACTCCAGATCACGATAGAAATGTGTCTTTATAAACATAAAATGGAGAAACGGTTTCGCGAGAATGCGGCTTGGTTAAATACCACCTTAAGTTCCATAGGTGACGGAGTTATCGCGACGGACTCTATTTATAGGGTGAAATTTTTGAACTCTGTTGCGGAGAAATTACTCGGAGTAGAGGAGGAAAACGCGCGAGGTAGGATAGTAGATGAGGTGATGAACCTAAGTGATGCAAAAGGTTCCGTCACTAAAAATATAGTTCAGGAAGCTGCCAAAAATAGGATTCCTTCCGTTTTCGAGGACGTTATGCTCTCTGGATTGAATGGTAAAAATACTCCGGTTATCTGCACAGTTGCTCCCATTCATAATAACTCCGGAAATTCTCAAGGATGTGTTTTTACACTGAGGGATATCAGCGAGTTGTACGCCAAATCCATGGAGCTAAGTAAAAGGGTCGAGGACGTAGAGCACGCAAAACGTCTTCTGGAACGTTATTTCCCGGAGAATCTTGTGGATTACCTTGTGGACCATAGACGTCAGGCGGAATTGGAAGGTAAGAATGTACGCGCCACAATGTTGTTTTGCGATATCAGAAATTCCACTGGAATAGCTGAACTTTTGGGACCGAACGAGTTCGCGGAATTTCTAAGCGAATTATTCACAGGCTTAATGGATCTCGCATATGCAAACGGAGGTTCAGTGAACAAACTCTTGGGTGACGGACTTTTGATCACTTTCGGTTGTCCTTTCCCGGAAGAGGACGATACTCTTAATTGTGTTCGCTTAGCCTTACAAATTCGCGAGTATCTCAGAGCGTTTAATTCGAATCGGAATCCAAAGCTAACTTCTTCCGTGGCAATGGGGATCGGAATCTCCACTGGGCATGTATTTGCGGGAAACATCGGTTCCTCTCGCCACATGGAATACACCGTCCTTGGAGATGCGGTCAATACTGCGAGTAGGCTTGAAGCACTAACTAAAACAACAGGACATGATATTCTTTTGGATTCTTTTACAACTAGCTGCGTTAAGGGGGAGATCAATATCGAAAGGATTGGCGAGTTTCAGATCAGGGGAAAAAAGGAACCGCAGGAAGTCTTTTTTCCAATCGGTATGTTATGAGGATAATGTCGTGCATTTTGAAATAAAAAAGAAAAGAGCCCTGGTGCGGAGGATTTAGATGAACGATATCAATGAGCCTAAATTACTTGAGATGAAACTTCGTCCGATTTGGGACGAGATAGAACGGGCTCGAGAAGAATGTCGCAGTTTTTTGGAGAGGTTAGGGTCGACTGATGAAACCTCCGATGCACTTTGTATGATCACGTCCGAAATTCTTGAGAACGCAATTAAATACGGTTATTTCACCAACGAAAATCAGGAATTTACATTTAAGATAGAAGCAGGTAAGGATGGGGTGCTTGTCCAAGCATGGAGCCCTCTCCCTTCTGCCGGGATCGTCGAGAATCTACGACGATTAGATTCCATCGTTCAATGGATCAGAAGTTTTCAATCTCCTTTCCAAGCATATCTAGAGAGATTAAAACTAGTAGCAGGTCAGCCTTTAGAAAATAATGAAAGCGGTTTGGGACTCATTCGTATCGCTTACGAAGGAGAAGCGATCTTGGATTTCTATGTGAATGAAGACAATATTCTCTATGTATCGGCTCTACAACCGAAATTATACAGGGAACAGGTGGTTGCAGAATGAACGCAGACAGTCAGATCTTTTCGGAAGACCAGCTACAACTGGAGATTATAAATGGTGATCCTATAGAAGTTCGTTGGCTCGGCAAAAGTGTTCAACGGAACCCGAGTCAGTTTATCATACCTACGTTATCCGATGTAATGAAGAGAGGGTCGAACGAGAACAAGATGGTCGTATGGGACTTTACTCATCTAGACTACATGAACTCTTCTACAATAACTCCGGTGATCAAAATATTGGAAACCGTAAAGAAAGGATCGGGAAAGATCAGGCTGATCTATAACAAGGATAAGAAATGGCAGGACTTGAGTTTTTCCGCCTTAAGGATCTTCGAGACTAAAGACGGAAGGATCCAGGTAGTAGGGCAATAGTATATGATTGCGGAAGGAAGCATAATCGGCGTACTTCGATCGAACGGAAGCGTTACGACCGTTCAAGTATACGGTCATACACGTTATTCGCTACAGATCCGACTTGCCAAGGTCCCCTCGTTTGCGGTCCCGTTCGTTGCGGACGGATTCGTTATAGAGCTAGACGGGAAAAAAATAGAACTGGGCAGATGTAGGATGCTTCCTATAGAGAGCGGCGCTTCTGCACCGGAATATAGAGTTCTGCTCTTGGATGAGACTATCGACGTAGGAGATCTGATTGGGAAAGGTAGACTAACTGTTTATGATACTGGGTTATTTAATCTCCAGCTTATACTCAATCAAAAAGAAAAAGTAAGCCATCGTTTTAAGGAATACAGTGCTAATCTCACTTTCGAATTGAATGTGTATAAACAATTCTTTGACGATCTAGATCGGAAATTCAGAAAAGAACCCGGACCCGTTCAGGATCATTTACATCAGATGATCTTAGATCGTGAAGGAATCGCGTTCACTGAATTTTTCGAGGACAAGGTCAGGGAATTGGATGAACAAACTAAAAATTTCTCCAAGGACGAGAACGAGGCTCACGGTTTCTTCTTTCGAAGACAGGTTTGGGATTTCATTCTTCAATCAGCTTTTATGCTCCGGACCAATTTAAAACCTAGAGGATACGCTGGCGATTATGAGATGATGCGAATGGTTTACGAGAACCAACCTTTTGGAAAGACCATTTTTTCCAGATTATTGCATAGTTATCCTTTGCGAATTCCAGCAGCCGATGCGGTGCGAAATCGAAGGAAGATGATCTCGGATGAGATCCGAGACGAGATGTACCGTCATTATGATTCCGAGTTTCGTATAATGTCCGTCGCATGCGGGCCAGCGGAAGAAATTGGAGATGCGTTTGAAGAAGTGACTGAGATGGAAAATGTCCATTTTACTTTATTGGATCAGGATATGGAAGCCCTTCGCATGGCGATGGACAATGTGGAAAGATTGGAGAAGGAGAAGGGATTCTCAATTAACGTTAATTACATAAACGACTCAGTTCGTTCTATGCTTCGCATCCGGAATCTCGCAAAAGAATGGGGACATTTCGATTTCATTTATTCGATGGGATTATTCGACTATCTGACTCCACCCGTAGCTAAGGCGGTGCTTGCCAGATTATTCGAGTTATTAAGGCCAGGGGGAAGATTGATTGTAGGAAATTTCCATGTTCGAAATCCGGATAAAGCATTTATGGAATATTGGCTGGATTGGGTTCTTTATCATCGAACAGAAGAAGAGATGCTGGCACTGACGGAAAACCTTCCGGCACACTATAATCGTATCTTCTTCGAAGGAACAGGATGCCAGATGTTTATGGAGCTCCGAGCACCCGATAGGTAAAGTTGGTCAATAGTATGCAACTTAAGGATAATGTAATAATCAATTCGAAAGTCGGACAGGGTTTCGAAAAATACCTTCAAGGAATCGTAAGAGAATGGATGCAGGTTCTTACTTTGTTGTGCATCGTTCTGATACCGTTCTTTTTACTTTTGGATTATTATACCCAGCCTCCTGAGTTACATTTGCGTTTTGCGATCTACAGAGGTGCTACCACATTCCTAGTCATAATAGAATATCTGTTGATACGATTTACTCGTCCTAATAGCTACTATCCTCTACATGGTTACATCATTTCTGCGATGATCAGTTTAATGATCGTGCTGATGACCGTTGACTTAGGCGGATTCAATTCGAGTTATTATGCGGGCTTGATGCTTGTGTTGATGGCAGTGAACATTCTACTTTCTTGGAGACCTATACATTCCGTAGTTAACGGGTTAGTTGTGCTTGCTCTCTATCTTGGATTTAATGCTTTTGAGAATCTTCCTTTCGATCCTAGGATCCTAGTGAATAATCTTTTTTTCCTTGGATCCACCATCATCATCACTGCTGCCATATCCTGGGTAAGATTCAAGTTGGTCAGATCCGAATATCTTTTGAGAGATGAATTGGTCTGTGCGAATATCAATTTGGACGAATCTCGAGGGGATGTACTTCGTGCTCGAGACGCTCTTTGGGGAGAAATGCAACTAGCAAAGATGATCCAAACTGCACTTCTTCCTCAAGCGAATCATATCGGACAATACGAAGTGGCGGCACTCATGGTCCCCACCGATTCGGTCGGAGGCGATTACTACGATATTATAGATGCCCCTAATGGGAAAAAATGGGTAGGAATTGGCGACGTATCCGGTCACGGGATAGAATCAGGACTGATCATGATGATGGCCCAGACCGCCATTCAGGCGATCGTCCAACAGGATGCGATACTTTGTCCTTCTAAAATATTGCATGAGGCGAATCGAGTCATAAAGGAGAATATCGCACGTTTAGGAACGGATCGTTATATGACGATGGTTCTATTTCAATTGGAAGAGGATTATCTTTTAGCCGCCGGAAAACATATGGATGTTATGGTTTATCGTGCTAAAGAGAAAAAGGTGGAAGTAATTCCGACTAACGGATCTTGGCTGGGAATAGTGGATGATCTGGGTTCCGTTTTGAAGGACAATCGTATACCGATGTCGACGGGAGATATCGTTCTATTATATACTGATGGGATTACGGAAGCCCGGAGTCAGACAGAGGATCTATTCGGAGAAGAAAGATTGATTAGACTGTTAGAATCGAATGCACGTTTACCTCTTAGACAACTGGGCACTGAGATTTTTTCTGCAGTGGCGGAATTTGAAAAAGATCAGAGTGACGACATGACCTTATTGCTGTTGAAAAAAAGCTGAGGAATGACCTGCAGCTTTTATACTTTAACATTTTAGATTATTCTTAAGTTTAAGGACGGACCTTCCATAGGTCGTTTTGGAATTCATTATTTCCGTTTGCATCAATGCCTTGTCCACCGAAGATCCAGATATTCCCCTTAGAGTCGGCCCATCCGCTTGATCCATTGCGACCTCCAGGATAATAATCTGTCCCTGCCTTTCCTTTGGGTCCGAAATTGCCTGCTTGGGTAACGAGATTCGTTCCTCCTTTCCAAGTCCACTTTTTCCCATCAAAAATCCAAAGATCGTTTAACTGTCCTGAGTTGCCGGCAGAATCAACTCCGAATCCTCCGAAAATCCAGATCTTACCATTCGGAAGTTTTCCTCCTGCACCGTTACTTCTGGATCCTATGATATTATTCGAACTAGCGATATTTTGCTTACCATAAACACCAGTCTCGTTGGCAGTGCTGGAACCCCCTTTCCAGGTCCAATTGGTTCCGTCAAATTTCCAAAGATCGTTCCACTCCCCATCGTAACTAGAACCGCCGAATAACCATAGATTATCGGAAGAGTCTACCCAAGATATGGACTTGCCCCGAGAGGAGGGAAGATTACTAGCAGAAGGAACATTGATTGTTCCACGGTTCCCATCTCCTGGTCCTCCTATTGTTTTTAGCCCAGCTACCCAAGTCCAATTGCTTCCGTCAAATTTCCAAAGATCGTTCAGGGTTGATGGAGTGCCAAAGGATTCCTCTAAGCCAGCATTTGCCCCGAATATCCATACAGTACCGGATGAATCTATCCATCCCGCCGCTCCTTGTCGCCCTCCTGGAAAATTGGCTGAGTTCGCTACACATTTAGTGCCATAAACTCCGTTTGTATTTTTGGT
The DNA here is from genome assembly GCF_003112675.1 of Leptospira johnsonii. Lineage (NCBI taxonomy): Bacteria > Pseudomonadati > Spirochaetota > Leptospiria > Leptospirales > Leptospiraceae > Leptospira > Leptospira johnsonii. Next base: position 10,528 of record NZ_BFAY01000001.1, read on the forward strand.
ATTTGGTCCCGCTACCCAGGTCCAATTAGTTCCATCAAATTTCCAAAGATCGCTATAACAATCCCCGCTGTTAATATTCCCGCAACCTCCGAATAGCCATAGGTTTCCAGACGAATCTACCCAAGTAGTTCCGCTAACCCTTGCTCCTGGATCATTCCCGGGAGCGGCTACACCTTTTGTTCCATAAGCCCCAGCAGAATTAACAGTATTGGATCCTTTCACCCAAGTCCAATTGGTGCCGTCGAATTTCCAGAGATCGTTTAATCTTCCAAAACCTGTACCTGGATCTCTGCCGGTTCCTCCGAATAACCAGAGATTGTTCGAGGAATCTACCCATTGCATTGCGTCTTGGCGTCCACCGGGAAAATTTGCAGGATCTGTAACTCCTTTTGTTCCATATACGCCTATGCCGTATCCGCCTCCTAACGTATCAAAGGCCCGACCACTGACCCAAGTCCATTCTGCAGGCAACTCGGAAGATCCGCTTAGTAGGGCTAATAAAGCAAGAGAGCTACTACCGCCGCCTCCATTAGAACAACCGGTTAAGAATAATATAAAGAAAATAGAATATACTATTTTTCGACTTAGTTTCATAAAGATCATGAAGACATCCCAATCATTAGGTAATAAGTAATAGTATATAGATTTCTTGGGATTTTCTATTGGTACTAATACCTAAATCTGGAGTGTGAGGTCGTAGTTATACGGAGTCCTTATTCCGAACCCTCAAGTTTGTCTAGGACGCCCATTTTTCCATTTTCATAATCTTTTAAAGCTTCTGCAATTTCAGCTGAAGTGTTCATTACAAACGGTCCGTATCCAAAAATCGGTTCGTTGATAGTTGCACCTCCCAAAAACAAAAGTTTCGCATCTTGGGTAGCTTTAAGAGTAAAAGTATCATTCTTTTTTTCTAAAACTGCAATTTCTACATCTTCAATTAACTCATCCTCGTTGATTGCCACCGATCCATTAGCCACGAAAACTACAGCTGTTTGATCGGCAGGAACCTTAAACTCAACTAGTTGATCGGCCTTAAGATGAATGTCCCACAAATTGATCGGAGTAAAAGTCGATGCAGGGCCCTTTATTCCGTTAAAATCTCCGGCGATTACTCTAACATTTCCAGCTCCATTTGGGAGTTGAATCGTAGGAATACTTTCCTTCTTGATCGATTGGTATTTGGGTTTGGTCATTTTATGTTCTTTAGGCAAGTTAACCCAAAGCTGAACGCCGTGAAATTCGCCCCCTTTTTCGGAGATTTCCTTTCCATGAAACTCTTCATGGACCAATCCGGAACCTGCTGTCATCCATTGAACATCACCAGCTTGAATTACGCCTCCGCCACCAGAGGAATCTCTGTGTTTTACTTCTCCCGAGTAGATGATTGAAACTGTCTCAAAGCCCCGGTGAGGGTGTTCTCCAACACCTCTACGATGACTTGATCTAGATGGAGGAAATTCGGTAGGGCCTAAATAATCCATGAGTAAAAATGGAGAGATATCCTTGCCGATGTCGTTGTAGCTAAAAATGGACCTTGCTGGAAAACCGTCTCCTACCCAATGCGGCGTATTCGCTCGCTGAGTAAATAATATCTTTTTCATAAATAATAGACTGTTATTTTGCCGAGGTCGGAACTACATAGTTTGCCCGGAGTAAAAGTTTTAAAGCGGAAACAGAAGGCAAAACCTCTTAACGGATATTGCTCGTATTTATGAAACGAATTACTTACTATTTGTTCATTTTGCCGAAATAGGCACGAACAAAGGCTCCAGAGCGATCGAATCTGTCTAATTGGACCCAAACAGTTAGGATAGGATACAGTATCAGCCTCAGAAAAGAGCCTAACCGAACCTTATCTAGAGCATGGGAAAGTTTATATATAAAATTCGCGGTAGTGGAAAACCATCCTCCACGTTCGTGAATTTCTACATTTTTAAATTCTGAAAATAGATTTTGTAAACCGTATTTGGTGAAACGAACGTAATCGTGAGGAGCTTCGTGGATCGGATACATGAACGGAATTGTGAAATAAAGTTCACCACCCTTCTTTAATACCCTATACATTTCGGATACTGCTCTTTTTGGATCGTAAAAATGTTCGATGACATTATTTGCAAGAACGATATCGATTTCTTGGTTTTTGAAGGGTAATGTATGTGCATCCCCGATTATATCCGCTCCCGAGGCAGGATTGATATCCATCGAAGTATATTTTTTTGCTTTTGCTAATTCTTCGTTAGAAAGTCGGAATTTTTTAGATTTCATAAATGACCCGATTGAGCTACCTATGTCTAAAACTTTTTTTCCACTTAGATCGATGTAGAAATAACCGTAATAATCTTTATTAGAATAACATGGAGCGGTTTTCATTTACAAAATTTGCCTATGGATAGTTGAATAAGATCTATCTTTTCAAACATCAAGCCTGCTTACTGTTCTCCAGTCACTTCAAAAAGAGGTGATCGTAAAATTTTACATTAAGATATTTTCATCGGAGCTATCGGTGACGGAATATCTTAATTTAAAAGTTCTCTTAGATCGATTTCGATCACTCTGCTTAATAAGGAATATATTTAGGCTTTTCGCCTTTGCCGGGAAGTTGCGAAGAATACTTAAGTAAATGCTTGACTATTTATCGCTCTCTTCTATACTTAAGCAAATGCTTAACAATTCGTCCCTGGATAGAATATTCTATGCCTTATCGGATCCGACTCGTCGCGACATCGTGGAAAGACTGAGTAAAAAACCGGCTTCTGTAAGCGAGCTTGCCAGTCCCTTGGATATGAGCATGGCTGCAGTTGTCCAGCACGTACAAATTTTGGAAGAAAGCGGTCTGATTAAAACTCAAAAGATAGGTCGCGTGCGTTCTTGTAGGGTAGAGCCGAATTCTTTGGAACTGATAGAAAATTGGGTCCACCAGCGCAGAAAATTCTGGGAAAGGAATTTGGATCGATTGGGAGAATTTTTAGAAAAAACGGAGAAAGGAAAGAAGTAACTATGGAAAATCTGAAAGTCGCTCACGAAATTTTTAGTATAGAAAGAGTGTATCAATCCGATCCGGAGTCTGTGTATTCCGCATGGAGTAACGTGGAAGCAAAAGGAAATTGGTTTATTGGTCCCGGAGATTGGTCGGTAGTGCAAAGAAAATTAGACTTCCGCATCGGTGGAGAAGAAATACTACATGGTCGTTTTCCTAATGGAAAAGAGACCTTATACAAAGCTAGGTTTTCAGACCTCATCGAAAACCAAAGGATCGTTTTCGTTTATGATATGATCTTAAGCGGAAAGATTCATTCAGTGTCCATCGCTTCCGTAGAAATTGAAAAAGTAGACTCTTCTAACACGAAACTTACGTTTACGGAACAGGTCGCATTTTTAGACCAAACCGTAGGCAGAGAAGGTGTGGCTTCCAGAAAAGAAGGCACTTTGGCGCTTTTAGTAAAATTAACCGACTATCTTGAAAAAGTAAAATAAGGAGAACTAAGGTGAAAGCATATAAATTAGTATATTATATTTTTATACTGTTTCTGGTAGCTGCTTGTTCGGCAAATCGACCTTTCCAGCTTCGCGAAACACCGCCCAAGATCGGATCTGAACCTGTCGAAAAAGGACTCGCTCCTATCAAAGACATCCAAATGTATTACGAAATCCACGGTAAGAAAGACGGAATTCCACTCGTTCTATTGAACGGCGGCGGCTCAACCATAGAAGTAACTTATAGTAGAATTCTTCCCATTCTCGCTCAAAGCCGCAGAGTAATCGCTCTGGATGAACAAGGACATGGAAGGACTACTGATAGAAATACACCTGTTAGTTTCGAAACTTCTGCGGAAGATGTGGTCGCTCTTCTGAAATTTCTGAAAATTGAGCAGGCGGATATTTTCGGGTTTAGTAATGGTGCAAGCGTAGCTTTACATGTGGCGATCCGCCAGCCTAAACTTGTACGCAGACTCGTTTTTGCTTCCTCCATCACAAAGAGAGAAGGAGCTTATCCTATGTTTTGGAGTTTTATGAAGAATGCTACTTTTGAAAACATGCCTCAGCCTCTCAAGGATGCTTTTTTAAAAGTAAATCCTGATCCGCAAAAATTGCATACCATGTATGAGAAAGATGCTGCTAGAATGCGTAACTTCAAAGATCTTAGCGATAAAGAGATTAGAACTGTTGGAATTCCTACATTGATCCTGCTTGGGGATAGAGATGTTCCGAAACTGGAGCATGCGGTTGAGATGGTCCGGATGATCCCTAAAGCAAGACTTTTGATCTTGCCTGGCGGACACGGTGATTATTTAGGAGAGGCGATCATGTCCCAGGGAAAGGATCGATATCCTGAATTAACCTCCGCGTTGGTCCAAGATTTTCTAGATTCTCCGTAAAGGTAAGATCAAAATCCGATGCAGAACAGTCTATTTTCTAAATATAGCTCGGAAAATAGCATGTTAGATTGGATAAAAAATTGGTTTGAGAATCGCAAGACGATACAGAGGGGAAGAGAACTATTTTCTAAAATCCAAAACGGGGACAAACAAGGTTTTCGAAAAATTTTGGATCTTATCCCCAACAAAGGTGAACTGAAAGAATGCACAAAGGGACTTCTCGGTTTTTGTGCATCAGAGATCCAAGATCCATTTTATTTGGAAACTTTGTTGAATGCTGGCCTGGATCCGAACCTTCCGGATGGGAATGGAATTTTTCCAATTCATAAAGCGGTTGAAAACGGAAAGATCAAACCCGTTCAGATCCTATTGGAACACGGAGCGGATCCTAATGTTTCCGATCCAAGGGGTGTAACTCCATTACATATTTCTTATAGTTACGATGGGCTCGCAGAGATTTCGGAACTTCTGATCTCTAACGGCGCAGATACGGAAAAGAGAGATAATTTGGGTAAGAGATATTTAATGTAATTTCTGGACGGCACCCTCGCTATCGATAGGAAAGGATGTGTTGTCATGAGAGGAGAATAAATTCTCCTCTTCTAATCCATTTCCAAAAGTTTTTTCAACTTTCGAATATTCTTATTCTCTGGATCTATTTCTTCCGCTGATTTTGTGAATCCGATGGCTTCTTCCCTATTTCCTAAAAGTCGATTTAGATCGGAAAGATGGACCAGGTTTTGTACATTCATCGGTTGCATTTGATTTACCATCATCGCCGCTTCCAAGGATTGGGCCAAGTTTCCTATACGTTTTTCTGCAATAGAGAGATAATACCAAAGTTCTGCAGTATCCGGATCTTGGCTCAGATATTTGCTTAGTACTTTTACCGCTAAAGGATAATCCTTTTCTTTAAAACTGATCAACCCGAGTAGTTTGTTCAATTTTTGATTATTATTATCTGTCGCGTATGCATCCAGAAGAATGGAGATTGCCTTCTGAGCTTCTCCATTACGGTATAATTCTTTTCCTTCTTTATAAAGACTTTGTAGAACTACTTTGTCCGCAAATTCGTTGTTATCTTCTCTCTGTTCGATAGCAGGAGCGTTTACTTCCTGAAAGCCGATCCTTAGGATAGAAAGATCGTCTATGACCTCTCCGATACTTCTGATATTTTTCTCGATGGATTTGATGTCTCCGTAAGACCTTTCCACCACATCTAAGAATACATTTTCATCTTCGTTGATAATTCTTTTGTTATTATGGACTGAAAGTAGAAGGTCATCTCTTCCGTCCGAAGCTAGTATGATCAGATCTCCAGGATGCAATTGGAATTTTTTCACTTTAAACTCGAATTCAGAATCCAATCCTAATTTACGAAGTTCTAATGTGTTTTCTATAAAGGAGGCCTTCCCATCCCTGTACAATACCGAGAAAGGGTGTTCTGCGTTCCAATAGAACATTTCTCCAGATTCGTCGTCGATCAATGTAACCGTTGCTGAGATCACCATTGTTCCGTCGAAACTTTTGAATACGGAATGTATTTCCGTGTAAGTTTCAGTTAACCATTCTTCCGGTGTTTTTTCTAAAATTCTTTTGTTTGCTGCGGATCTTGCCATAATGGAGTTCATGACAACTCCCATTACTAAGGAGCCTCCCGCTCCTTGCATGGATTTTCCCATGGCGTCCCCATTCATTGCCATCGTGAATTTTCGATAATTATCCGGTGTTCCTAATCTTAGATTTCCGGTTAAACAGATATCTCCTCCAAGTTCGCCCTGCTTATTTCGGAATTCGAAATATTTCTTTTGTCTGATGAGAAAGCTGGTATTTACTTTAGGAGACTTGTTCGCATTATAAAAGAGCGGCTTAGCGAGTAGAGAGGTTAAGAAGTAGTCCCCATCCTGTTGGATCTTCAGTCTTTGGACTTCTTCCATTTTTTCCTGAACTTCTTTTGTACGTTCTTCTACCTTTTCTTCCAGATGGTCTGCATGTTCCTGGAGCTGTTCTCTGGCGCTTCGGATAGAATCCACCATTGAGTTGAATGATAGAGATAAGAAACCGATCTCATCCATAGCTTTGATCGGAACGTTTACGTTCAGATCTCCGTGGTTGACCTTCTCCACTCCGGACAATAGATTATTGAGAGGATGGATCAAACTGACCCTGAGTAAAATTGGGAAGGCGATCAATATGAAGATTGTAGTTCCAAAAATGATCAGGATCAACCAGCGGGCTACATTGTGGATCACTTGTCTGAATTCAACATAGGCGAATCCAACCTCGTATCTGGTCTGACCTATCACGAAATCGTAATGGATATAAAAATCTCCTGCGACTCTATAAAGTCTGGAGCCTAACGGAAGATTAGTATCTTTCATTTCCTTGAGGGTGATTGCCTCTAATTCGGATTCAGATTTTCCTTTGTGGAGTTTTTTATTCTTTTCGACTGCCTCTTTGAGCTGTTGGTTTTTGTAATATTTTTCTCCCTCTTTTAGAAGGTTTTGGTTTAAACCGTCTTTTGAAAAAAGGATCTCATATTTATGATCGAATATGCCTGGCCCGACGGGGCGAGATAGAATATATCTTACATTCGGAGGAAAATTAGTATCTCCGTTTCGGATCTCTGTTTTAACCGAGTTCATTTCCACTAGATCTTCTTTTTCTATAGATTTATCTGTGGAGAATAACGTAATATAGCTGATCGCTCCCAAGGCCAACACAACGGTAACCACAGCGCTGGAAAGTATCTTTCCCATAAAGCTTGTGGGTTCCGGAGAATGGTTCAGATAGGCACTTTGTATGAAAAATATCGTGACTACCGATAGAATAAAATATGTGATCGCATAAGTATCGTAGGATAGAACTCCCGATTTATTTAATACGTTATTGTAAGCGTTTAATAAGTTTAAGATTACAGTGACTAAAAACGCTCGGAGTGCAATCCCTTCCTTTCTGGATGGGAGTACGATTTTCATGATATACAGAGGAAGAAAAACGAGGGTTTTTACAAGAATACGGACAGGGAGAGCTAAGGAATTAGCTGAAGTATTCCATTTTTGGAATACTCCTGAATAACTGGAGAAATGGATCGTCTTTCTGACCAGAATAACTGTGCTGATGAGAAAACATAGAAGGATCGCAAAACTAGCTTCTTTTCCGAAATCGAAACTATAATGGTGGGCGGAGAACAGATATATCTTCTCTTTTCCCACGGTTTTCAGAATGAAATGGATCCATGCCGCTAAAGCGATTACTAGGGATAATGGGATAACTACCTTGGATTCTTTAGGATAAATATTTCTCGGAAAATTGTAACAGAAGCCAATAAATCCTACGGTCCCGAAGATCACGAAAACGGTAAGGTATCTATGATACGCTGCTATCGGGTTGAATATGGAATAGGAGAGGAAGTATCCTAAAAACATGATTCCGTATCCCATATACATTATAATTAAATAATATGTGGGCAGGGTTCTGTTCTTCTTGAATATCAAGAATCCGCTCAGAACGAAGGTTAAAAGGAATAAGGAGAATACACCGTTTGCATGATGGGAGAAAAGAATGGAGGCTTCCATATCGGACTTGTTAGATTTTGCATAAATGACTAAATGTCAAGAGGATTCTTGAATCGATGATAAATAGCTACGTAAGAGAGAATTATTTCAGTTTTTTATCGAGCATTTGATCGACAAAAAAATTTGAAAGAAGTGAAACATAAAGATATTAGAAAATCATTTCAAATCTGTTTCAGAATGTGCGCTAAATTGCAAAGTGCACTAAAGCTTTCGTACTACTTTCTTTTTTCGACTTTTTGGAATTAGGTGATTTTCGGTTTTAAAACAATAGCTCGACCTTGATCGATCCGAAAGATACGATTAAGGTCGAACAAGGGAATCGGTTTTAATTCAACCAAACCTTTTTGTTTTGCTCTGCATACTCATCAAAAGAGATCGGATCTTTTCCTGTGATCTCCCGAACAGTATTCAGGATAGGAGAAGAATGACCTTCTTTCAGCGCACCGGCGATGAATACCATAAAACTTGCATAATCTTCCGGAACACCCGCTTGTAAAAGACCTGTTTTGAATGTCTCGGGACTGATATCAACGTAACCCACTTGCAAGCCTGTATGTTTGGAAATTTTTTCGGCTACTTCTTCGTGAGTGAGGGCCTCTTTTCCGGTCAATGTGATCCCTTTTCCATTGAATTGCTCATTCAAAAGAGCAGAAACCGCGGAAGAGGATATATCATCCGTATGGATAAAGCTGGTCTTAGCGTTGCCGGCAGGGAAGAATATCTTCTTATCTTTTAATATTCCTGAAAGCCAATACGTTTGGAAGTTTTGCATAAACCAATTTGGTCTTAAGATTGTATATGGAACTCCCGAGTTTTCCAAACTGATCTCTAATTTTCTGAATGGTGCCTCAGGAGGAGCAAAATCGACCCCCATAGCGCTCATCAGAACTATCTTCTTTAAAGAAACCTCTTTAGCTTTTTCAAACCAAGGGCTTAATACTGAATATTGGTCTGTAAATCCTGGCGGAGAAACGAAGAAGGCTCTCTCCACTTTTTCCAAAATTTCTGTTCCCTTTGTAGGTTGAGTCGCATCTGCAAATACCCAAAATAGCCCTGGAAGTTTTTTGCCTTCCTCGGGTTTTCTTGTGCCTGCGTATACTTCATGTCCTAAATCCAATAGTTTGGAAATTACGGAACTGGAGATCTGTCCTGCCCCGCCATAAACGAAAATTTTCATTTGATTCATTCTCCTGTAACTTTGGATGATACAAGATATCCCAAAATTAGGCTATGTCTCAGGATCTAAAAAACATATCCAAGAGTATAAAGGAATCGACTTTTGGATATTTTGGCTTATTCTTAGAATATGGATATTCTTTCTGAAATATTGACCAATGCAGGTTGGAAGGCGGATCTACTTGCGAGGACTTCTCTTTATAAGCCGTGGGGATTTCGTTTTCCATGTGAAAAGAGTGGAGGCTTCCATATTATTTCCCAAGGTTCCTGTTATGCAAGGATTGGGGGAAAACTCATCCATTTAGAAAAAGGGGATATTCTTTTCGTCGCAAAAGGTTTGGATCACGATTTGGTATATTCTCCCAATGATAAGATTGTGGACATTTCCAAGTTCAGAGATATGTCCGAAAAACAAAAAAAACCGGAAAAACCTCGCTTAACCACATTCGTTTCCGTTCGATACGAGGTTCCGGAAACTACTCAGCATCCATTCTTCTTGGAACTTCCTGATTTTATTTTAGTAAAGTCATCCGATGTTCTGGCACATCATCCCTTAAACACTACTCAAGTATTAATTTCTCAGGAATTGGATTCAGGCATCGGCTCCGATCTGATACTGCAAAGATTAACAGACATTCTTCTATACTACGTAATCCGACATTGGTTGGAGACTCATCCTTCTTCTTCTCCCGGATGGAGAAACGCTTTTAAAGACGAAAAGATCTTAAGAGCATTAGAAGCATTGCACAGAAAAGTTTCTTATCCTTGGACTTTGGAAAAATTATCCAGAGCGGTAGGAGTTTCTCGGGCCTCTATCGCAAATCGATTCAGAGAAGTTTTAGGATGTACTCCCATGGATTATTTGGCAAAATTGAGAATGGATAAAGGGAAAACTTTGATGGCAGAGGAGAATTTCACTTTAGAGGAGATTGCAAGGACTGTGGGCTATTCTTCTGCGTTTGCTTTTTCCAAAGCATACAAAAGGATCCATGGTCTTTCTCCTAGAAATTCGGAACAAGAGAGGTTGGGCGCCTAGCTAGTTCCGGATGGAATCGTTCTAATCGCAGGTCTTTCTATAATCGGTTCTAATCTAGAAACAATCTTCTTGACGGAAAGCGGTTTTGAGAATCTTTTAAGGCTGCCGATATGGATCAGCTCTATTTTAATTTTTACTTTTTCGGTTCTCTATTAGCCTGTCTTTTTTCCATCTACGTTACCTTCTTCTTTTTAAGCATCAAGGATAGAAGTAAGGCTGCATTTCACCTCGGTCTTTCCACCTTGGCGATGACCATTTTTCATTTTGCATATATAATCGCGTTCATCTCATTCGGTCAATGGACGATTGTCCATCGCTGGCTGGCGATCCCTTCTCCTATGATGGGATTCGTGCAATGTTTTATATTTTTCTTTTATTTTCCGAATCCAAGGAATGTTAAGTTCGGTTTAACTGTTTATTCCATTTTATACGCCGGGCTTGCGATCGTTACGGCTACTTTCATTGCGGTGACATTGCAGTCGGACCATCGCTTCAATATCGGAAGTAATTATTGGGATTTCGAATCTCATAAGTTCTATAAAATATTCTCTATTATAATTTTGATATATAACTTTTCCTTTTTAGCTTCCGCCACATGGAGAGCGATCGTAGAAAAAGGAAAAGAGAGAAGATGGATCATTTATATAGCGATCGCATATTCTACGATCACTATCATCCCCGGTATTTTAAATGTGATGAGTAGGGATGGTTCCATTTCTAGGAAGGTGTTCCAACATACTACGGATATAGCGCTTGTAGCCGGTCTGTTCTTAGTATTGATCATTTATGCAAACGCCACCAAGGAAAGGACCACTATTTTGAGTAAGATCGTGGCTGTGACCATGGCCACTTTTCTTTTGGCATTTCAATTGGTAGGGTATGCAATATTAAATGGTTATGATGCTTCTTTTGATGTATTGAAAGGACAGGCTTCTGAACTTGCTGCATTCCAAGGAAAGAAGCCGGAAGGATTTGCGTACCTTCTATCCTTTGATCCAGAATCTAAAGAATTCGTTCTGGAAAAAGGGGAGAAGGATTCCAGGTTCGATTCGGAAGATCGTTTGGAGATTAAATTTTACAATGTGACTCGAAAGCTCACGAATTTGGGAACATTGAATGCAAAGGAAAGATGGGAAAGATCCAAAGCAATCCTTTCGGATTCTCCTAAGGAGTTTTACGCCTATGCCGAAGGGATAAAGAACTTTTACGAATCAAAGGGAGAAGCGAAAGTTTCGGATGCGGAGCTTATCGATTTCTTTCATTTTCTAAATCGAAAACTAAATATTATAAAAAACAAATTTTCTAATCTTCCCTCGAAAACCGATCCAGCAGCGGTGGCTAAACTTTTGAATTCGGAAGAGATCGGCTTAAAGTCGGTGTTGGAACAAGTTCGTAAAAAAGTGGAGAAGGATATTTCATCCGGGAAATCGGATTTAGAGGTTCGATCTTCCTTTATTCTTCCGTTAACTTCTTTAAGGGAAGTGGGAGAAAGGATGTATAGAGGGGCTAAATTCAATAAGGCGAACGAAAAGACCCCCGAGTTCTATTTGGCCTACTTAGTGATCCATCCTCAGAACGGAAAAATTTACGAAGTAGGGTTCACTTATAAGTCTTTCAGAGAATATCTGCATTCTCCTTCCTTAATATTAGTGATCTGTCTTTTGGTCATGGTCGTTACGATCAGTTTTGGTTTCAGATTCTTCTTTCATAATGCGATCGTAAAACCGATGGAAGAGGTGGTAGTCGGTTTGACGGAGGTAAACTCCGGAAATTTGGAATATAGATTGGTTCCAAGAGTAGAAGATGAGATCGGATTTATCGCTCGTTCTTTTAATAGAATGGCAAGATCTATCCAAGCTGCCAGAAAAAGGTTAGAACAATATGCCAATGAACTGGAAGAAAAAGTAAAAGATCGGACCAAAGAATTGGAACAGACTTTGAACGAAGTCCAGGAATTAAAACAACAACAGGACGCGGACTATTTTTTAACTTCTCTTTTGATCAAACCCTTAGGTTCGAATAAGGCAAATCAAGAAAATGTAAAAGTGGAATTCCTTCTGAAACAAAAGAAAAAATTCACTTTTAGGAAACACGAGGATGAGATCGGTGGAGACCTGAATATTTCCAACCATATAGATCTGCAGGGAAGATCCTACACCGTCTTTTTGAACGGAGATGCAATGGGAAAATCCATGCAAGGTGCAGGAGGTGCATTGGTTTTAGGGTCCGTTTTTGAATCCATTATAGAAAGAACAAGAGTTGTGGACATCATCAAAAAACAGTCTCCTGAAAGATGGTTAAAGAACGCGTTTATAGAATTACATAAGGTATTTGAAAGTTTTGACGGTTCCATGCTGGTTTCTTCTGTGATGGGACTTGTGGACGACGAACTGGGAATATTATATTATATTAATGCAGAGCATCCTTGGACAGTGTTATACCGGGATGGGATTGCAAGTTTTATAGAAAATGAGTTCATGTTCCGCAAATTGGGAACTACTGGGGTAGAAGGGACTATTTTTATCAAAACCTTCCAGTTGGAACCAGGAGATTGTATCTTTGTCGGATCCGACGGTAGGGATGATATTATCGTCGGTATGGATTCGGACGGAGACAGGATTATTAACGATGACGAAAAGTTATTCTTAAACTCTGTTGAAAAGGGAAGAGGGGATCTTCAGGAAATATATGAGGTTATCCTAAATAACGGTAAATTGAGCGACGACCTTTCTCTCATCCGATTGTCTTTTACGGGAAATGGAAAACAACAAATCCCTCAGGATGAAAAAAGGCAGAGGATTAAAGAACTACTTAGAAATGCAAAGGAAACCTTTTTAAATAAAGATACTCAAGAGGCTCTCAGTTATCTAGAAGAAGCAGAATCTTTGGATAGTAGAGTTCCTGAGGTAAAAAAGAATTTTATAAAACTTTTCCTGAAATTGAAAGATTATCAAAAAGCCGCCAGATATGCTGAGGATTATTTTAAGATGAATCCGATAGATAGCGAAATCCTGTATGTTGCTTCTTTTGCGGCTAGGAAGGCGGGGCAGATCAGAAAGGCGCTAGATTTTAGTGAACGTCTTCGATTGAGGGAACCTTCTCATATTAAAAATCTAACCAATCTGGCTGAAATTTATATAGCGGTTAAAAATTTCGATCGAGCTGATTCTATTTTAAAAGATGCAATCCGTTTAGACCCATCCAACGAATCCGTTTTGAAAGTCGGGGAGCTTTTGAAAAAATATGTAGACCGTCTTTCGAGTGGAAATGGACAGCCAAAGGAATCGTAATTCGATGCGGTTCCTTTGGCTAAATGTTTTATTATTTCTTAATATGATATCCTGTCTTAAACATCCAGGCCACAACCCCTAAGCAAGAAACAAGGAAGAATGAGATCATTGCTAGACTGATCTCAAGACTTACATCTCCGATCTCATAAAAGCTCCATCTAAATCCGCTGACTAGATATAAGATCGGATTAAACAGAGTTACAGTTTGCCAGAAAGGAGGGAGCATATTTGCCGAATAAAAACTTCCCCCCAAGAAAACCAAAGGAGTGATGACAAGCATCGGAATCACTTGCAGTTTTTCGAAATTATCCGCCCAAATCCCTATAATAAATCCGAATAGACTGAAAGAAATGCAGGTCAGTATCAAGAAGAACACCATTAAGAATGGATGAGCGATCTTAATTTCGACGAATAAAGATGCAGTCGCAAGCATGATGGAACCTAAGATCAATGACTTGGTTGCAGCAGCTCCGACAAAACCGATCACAGCTTCCATGCTCGAAACTGGAGCGGATAAAATTTCGTAAATTGTGCCCGTAAATTTGGGGAAATAGATCCCGAAAGACGCGTTGGAAATACTTTCAGTCAGTAGGGAAAGCATAACGAGTCCTGGGACGATAAAGGAACCGTAAGAGACTCCGTTTACTTCTTGGATCCTGGATCCGATTGCAGAACCGAAAACTATAAAATATAAAGAAGTAGAAAGAACTGGTGACGCAATACTTTGCATCAACGTTCTTCTTGTCCTTGCCATTTCGAAAAAATAGATGGCCTTGATTGCGTTCAGATTCATTTGGCATCCTTCACTAATTGTACAAAAATTTCTTCCAAACTGCTTTGGGTCGTATTCAAATCCCTGAATTCAATTCCAGATTTTTTCAATTGTTCTAAGAAGTTTGCAATTCCAGTTTGTTTTTCCTTACCGTCGTAAGTGTACAATAATTGTTTTCCTTCGTTCTTTAATTCCAGTTCGTAACCGTTAAAATTGTTCGGCAGACTTTGGAGAGGAGAAACAAGATCCAACAAGATCTGTTTTTTTCCAAGCTTATGCATGAGTTCGGTTTTTTTCTCTACAAGGACAAGTTCTCCCTTGTTCATGATGCCGACTCTGTCAGCGATCTCTTCCGCTTCTTCTATATAATGTGTTGTGAGAATAATGGTAACTCCTTTGTCTCTCAGGGCTCTCACCACATTCCACATATCTTTTCTAAGTTCAACATCCACACCTGCGGTGGGTTCATCTAAAAACAAAACCATTGGTTCATGTGACAATGCTTTTGCGATCATTACTCTCCTTTTCATTCCTCCGGAAAGGGTCATGATCGTTTGGTCTTTCTTCTCCAAAAGAGAAAGAGACTTTAGAATTTCTTCAATATACTCTTTGTTAGGTGATTTGCCGAATAAGCCTCTGGTGAAATTCGTAGTAGTCAGAACGGATTCAAATGCATGAACCGTGAGTTCCTGGGGAACAAGGCCGATCATGGATCTGGTCTGCCTGTAGTTCTTGATAATATCGTAACCGCCTACGGAGACAGAACCGGAAGTCGGATTGACTATCCCGCAGATGATTGAGATCAGAGTGGTTTTTCCGGCGCCATTCGGGCCTAAAAGAGCGATGATCTCTCCTTTTTCAATATCCAAGTTTATGTTCTTTAAAGCTTGGAATCCGTTGGAATAAGATTTGGAGAGGTTTTGGATGGAAACAATGGGAGAGTTGGAGTTCATACGATTCCTTCAAACCGTTCAATAAATTATTAGATTATCCAAAATACAAAACGCTGGTCGATTGGCACACACCAATTTTAGAAGGCTGTATGGTTTTGTAGGTCCATGGAAATAGGTCGGTTTCCGGAAGTCTGAAACCGAATGTTGGAATTCCTACAAATGGAGAAACAGGATCAGTTGCGATCGTGTTTTGCCCTAAGATAAATATAATATGCCGCTCCAACTGCCACACCAGGAAGTACACCTAGTAAAAGAGCGATCCATCCATTTTTGATACCTTTTGTTTTTGCATCATAAATGATCCAAGCGGCGAGAACAAGCCATGTGAAAATGATATCCAAAGCGTAAGCACTGGAGAAAGGATTCACGAATCCTCCTAAAAACGCGCCGATAATATCGAAGTTTTGTGATAAAGGTGGAAGTACTAAATACAGAAAGCCTGCTGTAAAGACTGAACCTAGTATGATCAGAAAAATTCTAAATGTGGAAAGATTCATTTTTGTTCTCTTGGTTGAAAGTTTATTAACAAAGGATCAGGATTTTTGTAGGGAGCGCTACAAAAAATTTTATCCAAAACGGGGTAAAAAATTCGAGAGAAGGTTCCCGAATTTTTAAAATTCTTTCGAATTTTATCTAAAATTGGTAAAAAAGTTTTCTCCAGTTGACTGGTATTAGTCCGTTTGGGTTATATTCTTCAAATCTAAAAAAACACGTTATGTGAAATTAGAGATAAGGAGAATAATGTTTATGCGTAATCTGGCTCGTTCGGTCGGACTTGCGATGGCTATCTATAGCTTCGTCGTGAGTTGTCAGTTTTTGAATAAAATCGCCGGATGGGATGAAAAATCCAATCTGGCCTTTCTGTCTTTGGAAAAGGCGGGGGTATTTGTAGGTAGTGGAAAATCAGGACCTAGCGGAACCACCATACAATCCACAGACGGTCTCTTCAGTGTTTTTATTCCTGAGGGCGCTATGGATGGCGAAGAATCTTTCGAGATCGTTAAATACGATCCTCCATCAAATGCTCTTCCTGAGGGGTACTTTCCTACCACTCCTTTATACGAAATAACTCCTTCTTATCGATTTAAGAAAGACGTTATAATTACGATTACATTAGATTCAGATAAATTAAGTTCTTTGAATTTAAATAAGAAGAAGTCACAGGGATTTGTGATCAGCCAAACTTCTGAAGATAATAATTCAGGGAGAATTACCGGAGGTTGGAACGCGGGAAGAACATCGATCAGCGGTGATAAAATTACGATCACCACTCGTACATTCTCCGTTTTCGGAGGAGGAACTCCTCCTACCGGGAATAATGCTCCGAACATAATGGGAGCGTTCTATTACTTTAAACCGAGTTGTTCTTATTTACCTTATATGGTCCGCACTAGGGTTATCGAACCTGATGGAGATCCTATGCAGGTATATCTTCTTACCGGAACAGTAGGCAATAGCCTTGTTGCTATTCCGATGACTCCAGAGTCGGGGAACTGGTACAGTGCGAATATTCCGTACGAAGCAATGTTTGAAGGCGGGATCCAGATGCAAGTCTTGGCAGTCGATTCTTACGGTAATAATTCTACCCATCCTACTTCTGATCCTTTCAGATATCCAGCAGATGCTGCGAATTCTACTTATACGTTCGGATTTAAAACGGACCAAGATAACGACGGATATTTAGATGCTTGGGAAGTGGATAACGGTTTTAATCCGCACAGTGCCACGTCTCCCACTGCAGCTTTATTTCCTGATTCGGATGGGGACGGGATTCCGAATATCGCAGATAAGACTCCTAACGCGGAAGCGAATCCTCCTATCGACAGTTTAACTTTGATCCCTTCCGTTCTGAAAATGGATGTGGGTGAGAATGTTACATTTGCTGTATCTGCATCTTTTGCAGGACAACCTCGTTTTGTTCGTCCGGCTTTAGTAGTTACTGGAAATGCAGTTAGTGGAGTTCCGGTTGGAACATTGACTAATTCAACATTGCATGCGAATGCTCCCGGTCTTGCAGGAGTTACTGCAACTATAGGAAATATAACTTCTACTACAAAAGTAACTGTAGTGGATTCGGTTGCCCCTAGTTCAATCACTGACTTAACGGCAACTGCGATGACATTTACACAAGTGAGACTTCGTTGGACCGCACCTGGTAATGATAGTGGTTCAGGTCGTGCTGCAGCTTATGAGATTAGAAGATCTTCTTCTGCGATCACGAATAATCTTCAGTGTGATTCCGCTCCTGCAATCGCACATTCGTTGATACCTAAAAACTCCGGATTGCCGGAGGTGTTAGACATTAATGGACATTCTCCAAATAGCACTTACTATTATTGTATTCGTGCATTCGATTGGAATGGGAACAGAAGTTCTTGGACGGGGACCGTTCAAGCAACAACGCCTGCGACTCCTGACCTAACCCGTCCGGGAAATATCACCAACCTAAATGCAGTTACAGTAAATGAAACTTCAGTAGATCTAACTTGGACTGCTGTTGGAGATGATAATAATACGGGTATTGCAGCGGCCTATGACATTCGTAAATCTACGAATGTGATCAATACGGATAACGATTGTGACGGAGCTGTTTCAATCCCGAATGCGTTATTCGGAATTACTTCCGGATCTGCAATTACATTTAGGGTGAACGATCTTTCGGAAGATACCAGATACTATTTCTGCGTAAGAGCATACGACGAAGTGAGTAATCGTAGTAGTTGGAATGGAACTGTTTCTACAAGGACACGTATGAGCAATAAAGCTCCTGTTGTAGATGCAGGACCGGATCAATTGGATAGAATGATCTCTCAAGTAGTGAACTTGAATGGAACGAACTCTTCTGATCCAGACAAAGGAATTTGTGGAGCCAATACTTCCAACTATTCCTACCAATGGAGGTTTGTCAGTAGGCCAGTAGGATCTGCATTATTGGATTCTAATATATCCAACGGAAACCAGTTATCTGCTTCCTTCGTCCCGGATATTCCCGGAAATTATTTACTGGAACTCTCCTTCAAGGATGATCCAGGAACTTGTTTCGGTGGAGCAAGAACAGGAATAGACTCCGTTCAAATTTCTGCTAAGGACTTGGATAGTGTAAATCCGGATCCTGTTTCTAGCAGATCCGCTGCGGCTGTTTCTTTGGATCAGATCCAATTGAATTGGTACAATGTGGGTGATGACGGAATGGTCGGACCTGTGTCCAGTTATAAGATCGGGGTCTCTCTTTCTGCAATCACAAACAGTATAGAATGTGACGCTGCGATAGATACACGTTATCCGAACTTGGACAATTACGTTCCGGGCCAGGCAGTTTCTTTTATCATTGGAGGACTGTTACAGAATACGGTTTATAATTTCTGTATCATTGCTTACGATGATGTCGGAAATAAGAGCTCCTGGAGTGGAACTCTAAGTGCAAAAACTTTGGAAGGGACTTCCGGCTGGGGAACATTCACCAGTTGGGGAACTTGTAGTACCAAATGTGGTCCTGGAACACAATCTAGATCTAGAGTATGTTTGGATCCAACCCAAGGATGTGCAGGTTCTGCAATAGAGACTCAAGGTTGTAATCTCCACGCTTGTGCGTATGCGAGTTTTACATCGAATGATAACGGGACGGCTCCGACGGTAAGCTGCCCTTCTGGATATTCCAGGATTTCTTCTAGCACATTCCAAGGATCTTATAGAAGAGTTGTCTACGATTATTGGGGGGAAGGTTGGGCCTGTGGAATTTTTGTAAGGGAAGATAGAACACTGAATCCAAGCAGCTACTATAGTAGTTCTTTGAGTCCAAGTTCGGCAACTTACTATTACTCCACGAATAATCCGCCTCCGGTAGAGAATTATTGTATTTCTCATTCTTTAATTAGTAATCGCCAGACGTGGATCTATTGTCAGGAAAACCAGTATTAGATTGAGAATTATCTTCCTGATCCCAGGACGTATCTTAAGCCCTCGTCGTGAGACGAGGGCTTTTTTATTCTCTAAAAGAATTTAAAAACCGGATTGGCAAAAAGTGGATCGGTTCCAGAACGGAGTGAGTCCGAATGTCCGATTTACAAGAATTAAAAAAGAAGTTCGGAGTCTCCGAATTCAGATCCTCTCAAGAAAAAATTATCAAAGATGTTTTAGAAGGCAAGAACTGCTTAGTGATCATGCCGACCGGAATGGGTAAATCCTTATGTTACCAATTGCCCGCTCTAGTCTTGGAAGAATTGACTGTCGTTATTTCACCATTGATCGCTCTTATGCAGGACCAAGTGGATAAATTAAAGTCTTTAGGAATAGATGCTGAATTTGTGAATTCTTCTATTTCAAAGGAAGAACGAAATCTTCGTTACGAAAACTTAAAGAATGGAAAATACAAAATTCTTTATGTTTCTCCTGAGAGATTTCGCAAATCAGCCTTTTTGGAAATTTTCAAAACTCGAAAAGTTTCTTTATTGGTGGTGGACGAGGCGCATTGTATCAGCCAATGGGGCCATGATTTTAGACCGGACTATACTAAAATTTCAGAATTCAGGAAGATCTTAAAAAATCCTAGGGTCATCGCTTTGACCGCCACAGCGACTCAGGAAATCCAAAAGGATATAATAAGACAGATCGGATTGTCCGAATCTGAGGTTCATGTTTATAATGAAGGGATTTCTAGACCGAATCTCTATTTAGAAGTTCGGACGTTTGTAGATTCTCCCTCAAAGACAAAGGAACTGATCTCTTATCTGAAACATCTAAAGGGAAATACGATCGTATACTTTAACCTGATAAAAAACATAGAAAGTTTTTCGGAAGTCTTGGATCTGGAAAAGATACGTTATCGAGTATATCATGGGATGTTGCCTTCCGACAAAAGAAGAAAAATACAAAACGATTTTCTAAATTCAAAAGACACTTTGCTTTTAGCTACGAACGCATTCGGAATGGGAGTGGATAAGGCGAATATTCGGACAATCATTCATGCGGAATTACCTTCTTCTTTGGAATCTTATTACCAGGAAATAGGAAGAGCGGGAAGGGATGGTAATCCTTCTGATTGTTTATTGTTCTATAACCAGGATGATCTAGCTGTTCTTATGGATTTTATTGAATGGCAGAATCCGGATGAAAATTTTATGATCCGAGTGCATCGTGTCTTAAAGTCCGTCGGGGAAAAACTATCTTCTCTTGATTATGAAGAACTGCAGTCCATGGTGGTACATAAAAACAGAGGAGATCATCGTTTACAAACAGTACTTAATCTTTTCGAAAGACATGGAGTTACTTCGGGGGATTTAGAAAGAAGGTCCCTTGTTTTGCGCGGAAAATTGCCTGAAGTTTTAACCGATCCGAAGGTCCTGGAAGAACGAAAAAAAGCGAGTTTGAATCGTTTGTATCAGATGCTTATGTATTTAAAGTCTGAGAAATGTAGAAGGGAATTTTTATACGAATATTTCGGCGCCACTTTTCATTCTTGCGAAAATTGTGATATTTGTTCTAAAACTGCTTAGACTCTGGGAATGCAGAATGTGACCTTGCTTCCATTTTTCTCCACTGATTCCACTGAAATTTTTCCATTATACGCTTTTATAATACTGTAAACCAAAGGCAGACCTAAACCGGTCCCAGATTCATTCTTAGTTCCCAATCGAGTGGATTTGATCTCGGTTAAAAATAGATTCGGGATCATATCCTTTGGTATCCCGATGCCGGTATCTTCTACGAAAAATTCAGGATCATTTTTCTCATTAGAAAGACCAATTCGGATGGTATCATTCTCTCTACAGAACTTTATGGAATTGGAGATTAAATTGATGAATATCTCGGAGAATAAGGTCCGATCTACGTTCAATTTCACATCGTCAGGGATCTCATTTATGACCCGGATCTTTTTTGCTTCCGCTTGGGGAAGAAGTTTGGCGAGTACACCTTCCACCTCCGGATACACATAGATAAGGCTATTGTCCAGAGGAAAAGAACCGGATTTGAGCCTATTCAAATCTAAGAGTGTTGCGATCATCTCCAAAGATTGAGAAGAAGTATATTCTGCTCTGGAAATCCATTCTAATAGTGATTCGTCGTCCAATTGTTGGTAATCGTTTCGGATCAATTGTAAGATGCCGATCACGGTTGTGATTGGAGATCTTAAGTCGTGAGTGACCAAGGATAAGAATGTGTCCTTGAGCGAGTTTGCTTCTTCTGCAATATGTTTTGCTTCCGCTAATTCTTTGGTTCTTTCCGATACTTTTTGTTCCAAGGATTTTTGGAGTTCTTCCAATCTGACAAAAGCATTGGAGAATCTGACGGAAAGCATTACTGTCTGAGAAAATAAGAATGCGAGAAGGCCCCAGCTTGCCAAATATTCAGCTTTGATGATCAAACTTTGATTCAAAATATCGTTTAGTGTGGTTAAAAATAAGATCAAGGAGCCTAGTGCAAATAAAATGGCCCCTTCTCGCCTTCTGAATATACAGAGAGCTATCATTATAAAAAAGTAAAGTATACTTACTCCTACAAAACCTTGGAATATCCTGATATAGTTCATATATTCCGTGGAAGGAAGTGCAAGGACTAAGATGAAAAATACGAAACTAACACATATGAATATATAATTAAAATAATAATGGAATTTTTCGCCTGGGAATACCGCTTTCAGAAAGACCGAAAATAAGGGAAGAGCCAAAACAAAGGTCAAAATGTCCAGCTTATGGATGTACACCCAAAGGGAATCCGGTGTGACCTCGTAAATAAATACAGAGCCTGTAAAAAATCCTCTGATACTTAGATCAATGCAAAATAGTCCGAACCAAAGCGCCGATTTGTCGACTCTTCTCATCAGAAATAGGATCAAATGATAAAGACCCATAAAGAAAGTGGCGCCGAAAACTACCCAGCCAAGTGCGACCTGCCTTTTTTTTTCTTCGAATACTGCTAATGTATTTCCGATCTTAATGGATTTGCGGAGTCCACCTGTTATATGATAAAAATTTGATATTTGTAATGTGAGTTTTAATTCTTTGGATTCTTCGTCTATGAGTACGATCGGATGTTTATAAGAAGGAAGCATCTGGGCTCTTGAATTTCCGATCTTTCCATTCTCGATCAGTAATTTTCCATTCAGAAAAAGTTTGAACGCTGTGGAAACGTCTCCGATCTGAAAGGCTAGGTCTTTTACCGGTTTGTCCAATAGAACTGTGAGTTTGTAAGTTCCAAGACCTTCTCCCTCATGTCGGTTGCCATTTTTTGTAAATGAGTTCCAAGCTCCAGGGACCGAAATGATTCCATCTTTGGAAAAAGTTTCGGGAGCCAGGATGGCGTCTGCAAATTCCCAATCTCCGTCTAAGGCAACAGTAGGGAAACGATCTATATCCCAATCTCTCAGATCTAAAATTCCGTCTTTTGCTTGTGGGGAATAGACTTCGGCTTTTTGAGAACATCCCATAAATACCAAGAGAAGAAGTAAATGAAAGACGGATGATCTCATTCTAATAACTAGTCTCCAGTTTATTCTTCGCTTGAAACCTGCATAGAAAATTGCATAAGAATGTTTTTAAAAAAAGACTGAAAACCCTAAGAAGAATCCTCTCAAAATCTCGTAGTTCCCCGATCTGGATCCGTTGCTGATGGAGATAGAAGAAGATGAAGAAATATTATAATTCAGATCCAATTGATCGAAATGTAAGTAACTGAAATAAGAAAAGATCTGGTTATACCCCAAATGAAATCTCATATTCTCATGGAATTTATATTGGAGGGAAATTTCCGACTCATACCCTCTATAAATTCCTTTGGTCCCAGCGCTTCCATTCGTAAAAACCAATGTATCAGGAGAAATGACGGGAGTTCTGAAAAATCTGGTGCCTTCTGTATAAAACAAATCTAAACTTATATTCGCTGAAAAATTTTCAGCAAATTGGTAAGAGGATTGGATGGAAATCTGAGGACCGTACGTATAAAAATATTCTTGAAAAGCTCCGTCTAACATGTATTTGCCGTAGGTATATTTATTGATATTACGAAGACCTCCGCCTAAATATAAATTCCAGTTTCGAATTGGAGAAATGATCTTATAAAAATTTGCTTCGAATTCGGATCTTGCCAGAGGAGAATAATAGAACCTTTCCGCAGATGAACCCATAGAATTGGATCTGATCACATTCGAATTCGGATTGACCAATTCTATTTCGTAATAAGAGATCTCTGCTCTGTAGTTCTTTTCATAGTTTTCATAACTGAAAACTGCAGGAACTAATACCTTTTGGTTTTGTTGCAAATGATTTGTTTCTACGGACTCGTTCGGATCCGTTTTTTCGGAATAAGAAGTGAAGTTATAAGGGATAAAGCTGTAAGTTTGTCTCTTTAATAATAATTCGAATTTTTGTTTTCTTTTTTCAGAAGTTCCGTTCGAGGAAATTTCTTCCGATGCTTGCAAATTCGGAATTAAGAATAAATTTAATAAAATAAAAACATAATATTTCTGATAAAGACCCATATTCTTCTGCACCTAAAAGAATGAGTAGAATTATCTTTTTTAAACCTCAAAAGGTCAACGACTTTCGGATTTTCTAGTATACCTCCGAAACTTTCCAGGGGAAAATTGAATTTTGGAGAAGATATGAATCTATTCATCACCGGAGCTTCCGGTTTCGTAGGCGGTGCAATTGCTCGTCATCTGAAAGAAAAACATAAGGTAAAAGTATTGTCCAGGTCTCCAAAGACGGACGCCGGTTTAACCCAACAAGGTTTTGAGATAGTGAGTGGAAGTTTAGAATCTATCACTGCTAAAGATCTGGCCGGAACAGATATCATAATCCATTGTGCCGCATTCGTCGGTCCTTGGGGGAGTTTCCAAGATTTTTGGAAAGGAAATGTAGAAGGAACTACTCGCTTGTTAGAGGTTTCGCAAAAGGCAGGAGTCAAAAGATTCATTCATATGGGAACGGAGGCGGCTTTGTTTCATGGACAGGATATGATTCAAATTGATGAGACTTATCCTTATCCTAAAAAAACTCCTTACTATTATAGTCGTACTAAGGCAGAAGCAGAGAGAAGGGTAGTTTCCGCAAATCATTCGGGCTTTGAGACAATTGTTTTAAGGCCTAGACTCGTTTGGGGCCCGGGAGATACGTCAGTTCTTCCTGTTCTAAAAAAGATGGTAACAGAAGGGAAATTCATGTGGTTGGATGGGGGAAGAGCCAAGACATCCGTAACCTGCATTCCGAATTTGGTTCATGCAACAGAACTAGCTTTGACTAAAGGAACACCGGGACAAATCTATTTCATCACAGACGACGAGGACAAAACTGTAAAAACATTCCTGACGGAGATGATGCAAACCCAAGGAATCACGCTTCCTAAGGCTTCGATACCTTCTGCACTTGCCGGATTTTTAGCGATGATAGTGGAAGGGATCTGGAGAATATTCGGAATTCGTAAAGAACCTCCAATGATGAGATTCCCCGTGGATATTATGGGAAAAGAATGTACTATCAGGATAGACAAGGCCAAGAAAGAATTGGGATACAAACCTGTGGTCAGCGTCGCACAAGGTTTACAATTAATGAAAGGCTAACTTCCTAGCGTTAAACTTTGCTTCCGGAAACTTCTTCCTGCGCGCTTTCTAATTTTGCGCTCTTTAAAATTGTGTCGAGTAGGCCTGGGAATTTTTTTTCCAGGTCTTCTTTGCGGATGATGGAAAATCTCTGAGTTCCTTCGTATCTAGTGAAAATCATCCCCGCGTCCCTTAATTTCCCCATATGGTATGAGAGATTTGTTTTAGGAGCATACACGAGAAAGGTGGAACAATTGGATTCTCCTTTTTCTGAAAGGTCCAATAAGATCTTCCTTCGGATCGGATCGCTTACTGCCTCGAATATGGAGTTCAATTCAATCTGATCTAAATTGGGATGAGTTGGTTGTTTAGACATCTGAATTTTTTTCCAAGTACTCCTTATAAAGTTCAATAATATTTGAACAAAAGATTGACAAGTACTTTCTAAGTTTTAAAGTTCAAATATTATTGAACTAATAGGGAAATGCCCTGTTTTGCCATAAAACCCAAAGATTGAGCAAACGGGACAGAGGAGACTCCTATGATAGTGCTTAGGTCGATTCAGAAAACCTACCAATTTGTTCCGATTTTGCTCTTTTCCTTCTTTTTGATCACTCCTCTTTTCGGAGATGAGGTGAGGCTGAAATCCGGCAAAATCCTGAAAAATCTGAAGTTGGAGAAGGAAGCGGAAGAATATTATATTTTTAGCTTGGAGGACTCTATCCCGGTCCGGATTTCTAAGTCTGAGATCGCAAGTGTTCAAACAGAAAACAATGTCCAAGAGGTGAAGGACCAGAAACAAGTCCCTCAAAAAAGAAATTATGATCTTGTTTGGACCCAATCCTTGACCAATGACGTGTTCATCAACGGGAACAGTTTATTCGGAAATGCCTTTGCTAGAAGAGGAGATCTACCTTATTCGGAAGTTCCAAAGTCTTTGATCCTAGATACGATGGTGAATATCCCAACTCCTGTAGAAGGTTTGAATCTGATCATCAGGGATTATTCTCCTTTGACAGGAAGAACGAATCGAGACGTAGATGGAGTTTTTCAATCACATCCATACGGGCCAGGTGTTGATCTGGAGAAGGTTGCGGAAGATCCGAATACAAACAGATTGAGAAAGGAGCCTAACGGACTGAGAGAAGGTCTCGCTACAATCCTTAATTATAAATGGTCCACCAATCGTTTAGGAGATTGGAATGCAGGTTGGATCTATTATGCGAATAACCAGCCTAGTTTTGCTCTGGGACTTTTTACCTTCGGTTGGGCATTGCCTGTATTCAAGTATATTCATCCTACTTATACTTATAATGTGAGAGTGACTTCGGAAAGAATTGGCGGTTCAAGTATCGCAGGGGAGAAGGATCTGGAGTCCGGATATCCTACGAACGCGTTTAATGGTACAACTTTTCATAGATTCTCAGTATTCCATGAATACGAGATCACTGAAAATTTCAAGATCCAACCTGGAATCGATTTCGGATACCAATATTATAATGACAATATAGATAGAAGGTCCGGATTTAAGAATATAGATTATAAGGTAACCGTAAAGTATTTGGGATTCTCTTTTTCACTCACAGACGTTTACAGACCGAATACTTACATGATAGATAATAATTATTATTATCCAAACTCGGTAGGAGGTCAAACGGTCGGAACAGTTCCAGGAGCAACTTGGGTAGGCCCGCTGACAAGTAATACGAACGACGGTTTGACTATAGATCCTTCCAAAGGTTATGGACTCGTGAACGATTTTATCTTAAGTTCTATCCAAAATTCCGGATTGGACCCTAACGTAAAACAGGCCTTAGTGAATAAACACTTGGAGCAGAAGATCCCACTTCATAGTATCATCTGGTCTTTTGGATATTCTATTAGGATCTAAAATTAAAACCGGAAGGAAATATTAGAAATTAAGAATCTAATTTTTCTTCCGGCTATTTTTCTAAAGATCAAGAAGCTCTTCCGATTCTGGTTGCTTCTTCCACTTCTACAAGTTTTCCCGTTTTTACATCGTAAAAATATCCGTAAACAGGAATGTCCTTAGGGATCAAAGGATGGTTTCTGATCCTTCTCACATCATCTACCACACTTTTTTCCAGACTTTCGAATGTTAGAAAAGAGATAAACTTTGCTTCATCGGATCCACCTGATTCTTCTTTGTTCTTCCATCCGCTGGAATCCACAGTTGCGGTCTTAAGGCTTTTTTCCAAAAGGTTACGGATGATCTGGTCTGTGAATAATGCCATCCCGCAATCGGAATGATGGATCACGAAAAATTCCTTTGTGCCCAAAAGTTTATGGGAGATGATAAGAGATCGGATCGCATCGTCACTCGCTCTTCCTCCCGCGTTTCGAATAACATGAGCGTCTCCTTCCGAAAGGCCTGCATACTTAGCAGGATCCAAACGAGCATCCATGCAGGTTAGGATCGTAAAACTTCTGGCAGGGGGAAGCGCCAATTCTCCCTTTTTACCGAACTCGGAAACGTATTTCTGGTTCGCCTCAATGACTTCTTGGTGCACTTTGCTGGTTTCTTTTTGCAATACAGTTGAGTTTGACATGGCGGATATTGTATCCGTAATAACAGAAATGGCTTCCAGTTTTAGCAAACGGCTAAGAAAAAGGAGGAAGGAGTGAGTAATTGTTTGGTAAGAAGGCCAGTATTTTAAGCAGGCAAGTCGGAGAAGGTGCTCGAGTGCCTTGTTGGAATTCCAACATTCCATTTGTATATGCTTGGTTTAATTTAGAAATAAATTATTTCCATATTTACTTTAACTTCTTCACCCAGCCCAACACACACCAAGCGTGAAATAACGTAAAAATCTTTAAAAGAAGAAGATAAGTGCCGATTCTCTAATTTCTTTCAATTATATTATACTTTAAGAATGTATAGTTTTCTATTATATAACTACTTTAAATAAAACGAATGTTTTAACTTACTGATGATTTTTGAAACCTACTATCAAGTTGGAAGATAAAAAATTCTCATAATCGTAACTTTTTTTGCCTTCATCCCTTGACCAATTTTAATTATAGAACTATTCTAAGCGAAAATTTTGTCGGCAATATCGAGTGAAAGTTATTATGTTTTCAAAAATCGATTTTAAGTTTTTACGATATATATTTCTTATATTCGTTTTTTATTGTATAGGTTGCGACTCGCAAAAGAAGAAGGAGGCAAATTTAGCAGAATTTACCTATATTCCGAGCGGAATTTTAGGATTACCGGACTTACCTGTCCCCAAAAACAATCCTCAATCCAGTGACAAGGTGTCGTTAGGCGCTAAATTATATTCTGATAAAAGATTTAGTGCCGATGGAACTGTTTCTTGCGCCACCTGTCATAAACCTGAACAAGCATTTGTAGACAGGCTTAAAGTCTCTAAGGGGATCAAAAATCTTACAGGAACGAGGAACGCTCCTACAGTATTAAATGCAGCTTATTATAAAACACAGTTTTGGGATGGAAGAAGGAGCGATCTAGAGGGACAGTCTAAAGATCCTCTCTTAAATCCGGTAGAGCATGGCTTATCTAGTCATGATGATTTGATAAAAATTGTAAAATCGGATCCGGATTACACTTCTAAGTTCAAGACAGTGTTCGGGATCGATCCAAATGCTATCCAGATAGATCATGTTGCCTTAGCGATTGCATCTTTTGAAAGAACCATTATTTCAGGAAATTCTCCTTTCGATCGTTATAGATTCGGAAAGGAAGAGAAGGCATTATCTGAGTCCGCGATCCGTGGTTTGAATTTGTATATGGGCAAGGCTAGATGCCAAGATTGCCATACGATAGGCGAAACATACGCAATTTTTACGGACGATAAATTCCATAATTTGGGAGTGGGTTTCAAAAGGATACAGCCTAAGCTAGAGGAGATCCTTCAGAAAAAAGCGGAGGCCAAAAACAGTCCGACTTCCGACCAGGAAATACTAACGAATCTTGAATCTTCCGAGTTGGGTAGATTTGCTGTGACAGGAGTTAGTGAGGATCTGGGAACGTTTAAGACTCCCGGTCTTAGGAATATCGCATTAACTTCTCCTTATATGCATGATGGAAGTTTGACAAGCCTAGAGCAGGTAATCGACCTGTATGATAGAGGCGGAGAGGCAAATCCTTTTTTAAGCAGCGGTATCCGTCCCTTGGGACTGAGCGGGCAAGAGAAAGCAGATCTTGTGTCTTTTTTGAAATCCTTAACAAGTCCGGTTTTGCCTAGCATGCCAAAATAGGCGGACCGGAAATATTCCGACGAGGAGGGGAGTTATGGAAGAAGGGAAACTGAGCAGGAAAGATTTTTTGCGCAGAACTGGGGGGTTACTCGCTGCGAGTATTGTTCCGATGAGTTTGGTTGAGATTGCCTGCAGAGGAAGAGGGAAAGGTTCTCATGAAAAATTTACCTTTGCGTTCATATCCGATCCTCACCTAACGCATATTAAAGGAGCAAATTTCGTTCGGAATTTTGATAGCGGTTTGAATAAAGCAATCGAAACGGTGAACCTAATGTTCCCAAGGCCTGACTTTGTGGTATTCGGAGGAGATCTTGCACAGTTAGGAAAAAGAGAAGAATTGGAGCATGGTATGGAGCTTCTCTCCAAACTAAAAGTTCCGGTCAAGTTCGTGATCGGAGAACATGATTATTATTTGGATATGGGAAATTATTGGCAGGATAAGATAAGCAAGCTGAATTATTCCTTCGATCATAAGGGGGTTCATTTCGTTGTCCTGAACAGTATCTTAACTTATGATACTTGGATCAAACGTTGGAAAACTCCTGAAGAACGAATGAATGAGATGGCTCGTTTGGATAATCCAAACGGTTCTCCTTTTATGGTGGGTGATGATCAGATCGCTTGGTTGAAAAAGGATCTGGAGAATGTAATGAGCGGAACTCCATTAGTGGTCCTTTCTCATTCTCCATTATATAAAATTTATAAACCCTGGAATTTCTGGACGGACGATGCTGAAAAGATCCAATCCGTTCTGAGTAGGTTTGATAATGTGACCGTTTTTCACGGACATGTTCATCAAGTCTTATACAATCAGATCAAGAATATTAGCTTCTATGCATTGATGTCTACTGCTTGGCCTTGGCCATATCCGGAGAGCTATACCCAGTCGCCGAATTATATTCCTAAGATGACTGTTTTTATGAATCGTCAGGATCCATTCCATGAGAGAGACGGAACGGGTTGGGCATTCGTGAACATGGACAATGCAAGAGAGGAAATGCATTATAAACTTTGGGAGAATAAGGATCGGATCGTAAAATACGACGATTCAGCAGGACATCCGGTGGATTCTACTTACCAAAAACCGGAATCTAGAATTCTTCCTCAAACTCATTATTAGGAGAATCTTATGGACTATCCGCATATTTTTAGAGATAGATCTAAATACAAAATTATATTCGGGATCTTCGCATCCGTTTCCTTTCTGATTTTCGGGACCGTTTCCCTTGTCTTCGGGGACGATTGGGAGAAATCAAACGAAGACAAATGGAATGCAGCATTTATGGAGACAGTTGCACAAGGGGAAAAGCTGTTTCATGGGCCTCAATTAGGCGGTAATACTGTCCAATGTGCCATGTGTCATCCTAATGCCACCAATACACATCCGGAAACTTATCCTAAATTTCAGAAACAGATCGGTAAGGTTTCCACATTGAGGGAGATGATCAACTGGTGTATCCAAAATCCTTTACAAGGAAAACCTCTGGCTTATGACGATCCTAAAATGATCGCATTGGAAGCGTATATCATGTATGAGAGAAGGAACTCCGTCTTGGTTCCTGGAAAACATTAGAGGAAATGAATATGATCAAACCTGTTTTGTTTTTAGGGATTCTTTTAAGCTTATTCTTCTCTTTAGTTTTTTGTGGCTCTGAGATCAGTGATTCCAGGTGTAAATCTGATCTGGAAAAAGGACTTTTTCTATTCGGAACTGTAGAGGACATCCATTCAGAAAAACCGATCTCTGTGAGGGAATCTTTCTCCTCAGGAAGTAAGGATTTGCTATACGTGCCCTTCTCCGCAAAAGTAAAACTAAAGGAAGATGTTCGCAACTATGTTCATCATGCTCAAGAAGGCAGATATCATAGGGAGTATGTTGGCTGGGTAATGCAAAATTCCATAAACAAATCCGGAACGGAGAAGTTATTACATTTTTCATTGCTCGCAAACCTTTCTTCTGCTCGCTGGTATGATGCAAAAAGTGGGCAGATAATTCCTTTGAAGGGAGTTCTTAGATATAGAAAAGAAGGAAGCGAGTGGGTCTCCTTAGGAGCATTTGATAATTAATTTTTTCGAATATGCAATGGTCGGGACTGGATCGTTTTCTTTGGGAAATGAGAAGGTCTCGTTTTCATTACCACAGCATTTGATCCGCAGGTCTACTTGCGGATTCTTTTTAGTTGAGTAGGTTTGGTCATTCTTCTTTATAAAAAACTAATGTGAGATCCGTTTATCGCTTTTCTTACGGGTCTTATCTCCAATCCATTGGAACGTTTGGACTAATGCGATTAGAACAAAAACCGTCGCAAACATGATATCGTCCTCGTATCTATAATATCCGAATCGGATGGCAAGATCTCCGATTCCTCCTCCTCCTACGATGCCGGCCATTGCAGAATATCCTAATAAACTGATGGTGGTAACGGTAATTGCGGACAAAATCCCAGGCAATGCTTCCGGTATCAGAACTTCTCTAATGATCAGATGGAGTTTTGCTCCTGTGGAAACTGCCGCTTCTAAAACTCCCTCCGGGATCTCTCTCAAAGATGTTTCGACTAACCTGGCTAAGAATGGAATGGCAGCCACGGAAAGAGGGACTGAGGCTGCGAGTGGACCGATTGTAGTTCCTACCAAGGATTGAGTGAGTGGTATGAGAGCCACAAGTAAGATCACGAATGGAATGGAGCGGATGAGGTTTGCCAATACCCCCAGTACTGTATGAAAGAATCTATTTGGAATAAATATTTTTTTGTCGGTGAGATAGATCAAAAATCCTAGAGGAATTCCGAATACTAAGGCACACGATAAGGAGATCCCGAGCATCAAGAATGTTTGTCCGAATGCATTGATTAGTTCCGGAAATAATTCTATCCATTTGGAAAAATTCATCTGAAAATTTCCTCCACAGTGGCTCCGTATCGAACGAATGCTGATCTGATTGTGTCAGTACTTTCGTCAGAAGGATCCGTTTCTAGATAAAAAACTCCGATCGGTTTACCCGAAATATATTCAATTTTACTGTGAATGATATTCGGAATCTGGTTTGTAGCGCGGATGACTTTTCCAAATACCGGCTCAGTAGCGATCTCATTTTTCAGGACCACTCTTAAGATTCTTCCTTCCGTTCTCGCCAAGGTTTCTTCCGGAATAGAATTGGTAAAAGCGTGGCCCGTAAGCTTTTTAGTGATTTCCTGAGAAGGATCTGCAAATAGGGAATATACAGAACCCGTTTCGATCAATTTACCTTTTTCTAATACTGCAACAGAATTACAAATTTCTCGGACCACATTCATTTCGTGAGTTACGATGAGTATTGTGATCGAAAATTTTTTATGAATATCTCTTAAAAGTCCTAAAATGGAACGAGTGGTTTCCGGATCCAAAGCTGAAGTAGGCTCGTCGCATAAAAGCAGGGTAGGGTGATTTGCGATCGCTCTTGCAATTCCCACCCGTTGTTTTTGCCCTCCGCTAAGCTGATTCGGGTAAGAATCTATTTTATCTTCGAGTCCGATCAAGGAAAGGAGTTCGATCACTCTGGAACGGATCTCTTCTCTTTTCCAACCTGAGGCTTTTAAGGGAAGAGCTATATTATCGAAAACCTTACTGTTTAATACCAGATGAGATTGTTGGAATACCATCCCAACCTTTGATCTATGATGTCTGAGTTCTTCTCCTTTTAAATGGGAGATGTCTTCGGATTGGAAGAATACCTGACCAGAATCAGGTGTTTCTAGTAAATTTGCGAATCTAAGTAAGGTGCTTTTTCCGGCGCCGGTAGTCCCAATAATGCCGAAAATTTCTCCCTTATCTATCTTTAAAGAGATGTCCTCTATAGAAGGGTGTGTAGATTTCGGAAACGTTTTAAAAACGTTCCGAAATTCTAATATAGTTAGCGAGTTCTCTTTTACTTCCGTTTTCCGAACCATTCAGGTTTTTGGAATCCTTTAAAGTCTTTGTCTACGACTGTTTCGAAGTTTTCAGACTGCACCGCCTCGACTATGTCTTTAGCGAATATGCTATCTTTCTCTTCGTCACGGACAACGATGATATTTTTATGCTCTTCTGCCAGTTTTTCCAAGATCACCGCTTTTGTCAGATCCAATCCTGATGCGATCGCGAAATTCCCGTTGATCGCTGAAAAGTCAGTACTTTCCAAAGATCTAGGAAGTTGAGCCGCCTCTAAAGGTAAGAATTGGATTTGCTTTTTATTTTCGGTAATATCGCTTAAGGAAGCCTTAGTAGGAAGCGCGTCCGGATTTACTTTAATAAAACCTAATTCTTGGAAAAGTTTTAAAGCTCTTAGCAAGTTAGTAGGATCGTTAGGTAAAGCAATGGAAGCCTTCTCTTTTATGTCCTTAGGATTTTTAGTCTTTCCTGCAAACACAGACATAGGAGCAGTAGGAATATTGATGATCGGGCTTAGCTTTAGATTCTTATCCGCGGTAAATTTTTTTAGATAAGGAAGATGTTGGAATAAATTCGCATCTATATCACCGGAAGCTAATGCAAGATTTGGTTGAATATAATCGCTGAACTGAACGATCTCTATCTTGTATCCCTTCTTCTCAAGATCCGGAAAGACACCTTTTTTCAGAAGGTCCCCGTAAGGCCCGGGGCAAATCCCTATCTTCAGATTCTTTCTATCTCCGGGGAGATTGGGAGCTTCTTTCTTTCCGCAAGCAGCTAAAAAAGGAAGAAGGGCCAGTAATATAATAAATAACTTTCTATTCATAGGATCACCTATAGTCGGAATTTTGACTAGTCCAAAGATTTACGAATTAGGTCTTCTTGGATACTATAAAATTCTGTTATAGTGAATAAAATGTTTAATATAACTTGTTTAGGAGGTAATCCCTATGTGGGAAGGGTAGGAACTCCTTAAGGCAAGGATTCGGCGTATTCTTTCAATTTGGCTAAGAATCGATCGGCTTCCGGATAGGTCAGGTGCAAGGCGTCGCTGTCTTCGTAGATATCTTTATTATCCGTAAACCAAAGGTATTGAGAAGTAGGAAAATTTTTCAGAACGGTCTCCCTGGTCCTGGTTTCTTTTGCGGAGACCAGAATTTCGGGATGCATAGGCATTTCAAAGAAAATAGGTCGGATACCTTTGGCTTCTAACTCTTTTAGAACGGAAGTTAGATACGTTATTCTATCATTCAACTTTTTTTGCTCTACAGCGGCCCCATACCAACGTTTTACTTCTTCCAGATGCTCCTGTTTTAGCTTTTTGGAAATTTCGAGAGCTTCTTTTTCTTCCTTTGGTTCAGGCTTGGCATCGGCGGCAAAAAAACGATCGGTAAATTGGATCACAAATCCTACAGCATAGTTCAAGGGTTGCTTTTCGGACCTTAGAACGGGAAAATTCCTTCTAGTAAAAACAAAAAACGGCTCAGTATTCTCTTGGGAGAATTTTTCATTCTCCTTTACGGAAAGCTGATTTACTTCTATTAAAACGAATTTGGGAGAAGTATCCGAATTTTTTAATATAGATAATCCTGTAAGTGCGCCTTCGCCCACTAAGGAAAGATTGAACCAGCCGGAGTTTTGTTTAGGTAACATTCTGTCCGACATGGAAGATCCAACGATCACATATTTGGAATCTTTTCCTTCCGTTAAAAAACTTTCTACACGAACTCTGTTGTGCTGCCACCAACTCTGTTTTGGTATCTTCCGGGGAGAAAGAGAATATACAAAACTAGAATACAGTCCTAAGAAAATCAGAAAGAAGATAATAAGCCGGAGAAAAAATTTCATAATTAAAACTGAAAATAGATGAAGGCCGCAGAAGGCCCCTTGTTTAGAACGATCAGAAATAGAAGGAACGCATAGCCGATAACGGAAACATTTTCGATCGTTTCTTCCGGATATTTTTCCTTATACCATCCGTAAAAATGATAGAAGAATACGGGAATGGAAAAGAATATTATGAATGTACAAAGTTCCCAATCCGTTCCCAGACTTAAATTAGTTCCCAATAGTTT
The DNA here is from genome assembly GCF_003112675.1 of Leptospira johnsonii. NCBI lineage: Bacteria > Pseudomonadati > Spirochaetota > Leptospiria > Leptospirales > Leptospiraceae > Leptospira > Leptospira johnsonii. The sequence goes on from NZ_BFAY01000001.1 coordinate 45,464, forward strand.
TAAATATTTAATCGCAGTTCCGAAATCAGGCAAACGGAAAAGTAACCATAAAAGGGAAACGCTTAAGAATACAAATCCGGCTTTTAAAAAGGAGAAGAAACGATTCTCAGGTAATTTGAACGGAAGATTCTGGTCTAAAAATCTTTCTATTAATAATAAGAGTCCGTGGCCAATCCCCCAGACCATATATCTCCATTCTGCCCCGTGCCAAAGTCCGCCCAAGGCCATTACCAAAAATAGATTTATATAAGTCCTGAAATTTCCTTTTCTGTTTCCTCCAAGAGGAATGTACAAATAATCCCTGAGCCAAGTAGAAAGAGAGATATGCCATCTTCTCCAAAATTCGGAAAAGTTCGAAGAGATATAAGGAAAATTGAAATTTGTCGGTAACTTATAACCGAATAAGAAAGCGGTTCCGATCGCGATCAAAGAATATCCTGCAAAGTCCGCAAAGATCTGTGCAGAATAACCAAAGATCAAAAGTATTAAAGTAAGCGTAGAATGGTGAGCGTTATAAGGAAAATCGATAACAAACGTTAGATCATTTAGGTTATCTGCGATCACCGTTTTTAAAAAATATCCCAGGATCAATATCTTTGCGGCTTGGATCCAAGGAATATCCTTGAAATCTTTCGTTTTTATCTGAGGAAAAAACTCCTTTGCTTTAACGATTGGCCCGGCTACTAGCTGAGGAAAAAAATTGATATAGAGAGAAGATTGTAGGATCAGTTTAGGGTATGGGACCTTCTCCTTGAAAATTTCCGAACCTATTCTATAAAAGTCCACGACCATGCTGATCCCATGAAAGGTATAAAAAGAAATACCGATCGGAAGTGGGATTAAAAAGATCCAATGTAGCTCCGAGGGTCCTCCACTTCCCAGGAAAGTTTTGGCAAATAACCCGCTATATTTAAAGAAAAATAATACACTTAGATTTAGGATCACGCCCAATCCCAAGACCGCTTTTTTAGATCCAAAATCCGGGGTCTGGATCAGATATACGATACTCGCGTTCCAAAAGATAGAGAACAAAAGTAAAATAAGCAGCCAAGGATCTGTATATGCATAAAAATAAAAACTTGCGGCGACTACTGTCAGAAGTTGGAATCTTTTTAAGAAAGGAATGTAGTAAAGAACAAAGGTAATCAGTAGGAATATGAAAAATCCAAAACTATTAAAATTCATAGGAAAGAAAATCTGACTGGTTCAAATTCTTTCCTGGAACCCTTAGGTCAAGAACCTATTATACTTCTCGGGGCTCCTTCACCAAAAACATTTCGATCTCTCCCTTGTTCTTGGCCTTGATGAGTCCCCTGGACTCGCAGACAAAATCTTCTCTTATAAAATGGAACGTATCCAGGGAGATATTCACTTCTCCCGGGACTCCGGAGCTTTCCATACGGCTTGCGGTGTTGACTGTGTCTCCCCAGATATCATAAGCAAATTTTTCTGTACCAATTACTCCTGCCACCACACTCCCTGTATGGATCCCTAAACGTAATTCCCACGTAGGAAGGCCTAAGTTCTGTCTTTCTTCTTTCTGTTTTTTCATGAATTGTTGGAATTCCAACCCGCAGAAGACCGCATCTCTTGCGTGGGTATGATTTGGCGTAGGAAGTCCGGCAACGGCCATGTATGCATCTCCGATTGTCTTGATCTTCTCCAAACCGTATTTTTTGGCGATCTTATCAAACTCTGCAAAGAAGAAGTGAAGTTCCTTCACTAGTTCCTCTGGGGTCATTTTTTCGGCGATCTGGGTGAAACCTGCCATGTCGGTAAATATTACTGTAACGCTATCATAACGTTTTGGCTGGACCGTATCGTTCATTTTTAATTCGTCTGCGATCGATTCCGGAAGGATGTTCCTAAGTAGATTATCCGATTTTTTTCTTTCTATATTCAGGTTCCTGCTAAGTATGAAGATCAGTATTCCTGTCAGGATCTGGACAAAAATATAGTTTCCTCCCAGATCCATATATTCCGCGTCCCGATCTTTTTGAGGAACTATGAAATTAGGGTAAAGATATTCGAATATGTATAGGAAGCCGGTGACAAATGCATAAAACGCATAGATGAAAAAGATATTATGATTTTTTAAAAGAATAGTGGCAATCACCAATGCTGGGATAAAATAATAATGATTCCCTCCATTAGAACCCCCATGCAAGAACCAAAGAGAAGATAAATATGCAAGTATAGTTAGATTTAACGGCCAGAAAAGAACGTAATAAATATTCTTAAATCTGGAAAAGTAATACATGATGAGTAGAATGGTGCCGGAGATCAAATTTAAAAGAATGACCCGGTGAGAATATTCGGTTGTCTCTTCGAAGATCGAGCCTAATATATTCAAACTTCCGTTTACTAGCGAGATTGCGTTGAAAAGTCTGTGTTCCAAGGAGTTCTTTTTCGGATCTCCGAAGATCAAATAAATGAGCTGGACTAGCTTTTGTTTCATAAAATTCTCCGGAATTTGAGAAGTTTAAATATTTAGAGCAGGGATAAAACTTTCATACTTGGCAAAAAATTGCAAGCATCAACTGGAAAGGTCGGACACATTCCTGTCCCCGAAATAAAAATTGTACAATTCTTTTACTATGGAAAATAAGCCGGCGGCTTTAGCTTTTGACTGTCTGGAAATTTTAAATAATATCTTCCATTGAGAGAATAGTATGGAATATCTTTCTCTTAGCGAAAATCTGGGATCGTATAAGTTCGTAGATTCGGAAGTGACTCCATTTAATTCCACTATATGAAGATCTTTCCCCTCTAAAAAATCTTTGAGGGAAGAAAATCTAATATCGTATCTTCCAAAATAAAAACCTGAAAAGGATGAGGAAATCTCATGGATCTTATTTTCCAATTCGGGAGTAATCCATTCCGAACCGTCCAAAAATAAAGTTCCCTGACAATGGTTTCCAGCTTCTGAAAGAAGAATATTCTCTCCTAATTTAGGGACTTTGTCCCAAGTTTCCGAAAATCTTTTTTGAAATCTATCTTTCTGTATTTTAAATCTAGAATGGTTTTCTACTAATTTCGAAAGAGTAGAAATCCCATTTCCGATTAATCTTGGAAATACTTTTCTGGTGATAGAGAATATTTTACCCAGGGAACTATTCGGATATCTATAATAAAAGATCCCAGCCTCGAATGGACCTGGATGAAATTCTTGGACGAGCAGGTCTACATTTGATTCTAGTAAACATTCTTCCAAATGTTTTGGGCTTTGGATCTTTCTGACTCCTTGCCCTCTTTGTCCAGAATCAGGTTTTAGTATGACAGGGAATGTTAATCCAAAAGAATTCATTTTTTCTAAAATAGAATTTATGTCTTTGGAACCTTTTGGAACTAAAAAGAATTTTAATACATGTTCGGGATCTAATTTTCGTAAGATTTGATATTTAGATTCGCCTACGAGGCCGCCTAACGGAATGCTTGGGTTTGCCGCCGCAATTGTTCCAAATCCTAAGGAAGAAATTGATCCTGATCGGATAGAACGAATGGATTCAAAAGCGATATAAGGGATCAAAGGCAGATACAATTTCCAAGTGGGCCAAAATTCCATCGGATCAGATTGCCTAAGCAAATCTTGTTCTGTCTGTGTTTCTAACATTTTAGATGACCGGATCCCAGGCCAAAATAAGTCGATTCGTATTATATTGAAGGGTAGAGATCGCAAACCCGAAACTTTCCGGAATATCTTCGAACCCAAGATCATGTTCGAGAGCTACTCTTATGATCGCTTCGTGGTGGATTGTATGCTCCTGCACGTATAGTAGTTCTCTTTCCCAAGAAGACATTACCACATTCTCGGATCCTAAGGAAGAATGTACCAAATACGAAACTTGGACTTCTCCTTCCCAATCTCTAAGTTCGAATTCTTTTCTTAATTCTAAGAGTCGATCCGCGGCCGAGTTGGGAGAATTTTCATAAAGTGGATTTCTTTCTCTTCGGTCATAGGAAACGAGCCCTGTATCATAACCGTTCAATAATGCTTCCGCAAATTCCAAACAATGACGGACTTGTTTTCCTATACTCGCCCCGGACAATAGATGCAAAGGACGAGTGTAATTTCTTTCCGAGATTCTAAGTAGTAATTCCGCGAATCTTAAAAAGATGATCTCGAGAGAATCGATTAAGTCTGATTTCGTCTGTCTCATTGACGTAGACTTCGGATATTGGCGGTTTAGGTTACATTGAGGAATAAAAAAACGCCCGCAGTATACGGGCGTTTCTCAGCGGGCGATTCGGTAGGTTATCAGCCGAATTTTCCTGAAATATAATCTTCTGTTTCCTTTTTGGAAGGATCGTGGAACATCTTTTTAGTAGTATCGAATTCCACCAAACGCCCCATATAGAAGAAGCCTGTGTAATCGCTTACGCGAGCAGCTTGCTGCATATTATGTGTCACGATCACGATTGTATATGAATCCTTGAATTCAGAAATGAACTCTTCTACCTTTTTAGTGGAGATAGGATCCAAAGCGGAACAAGGCTCATCCATTAAGATCACTTCAGGATTCATTGCGATCGCTCTTGCGATACATAACCTTTGCTGTTGTCCTCCGGAAAGTCCAAGTGCGCTATCGTTCAATCTGTCCTTGACCTCTTTCCAGAGAGCGGATTTTCTCAAACTTTCCTCAACAATATGATCCATCTCATCCTTAGAGACTTTGCCGTTCAGTTTCAGACCGTAGGCAATATTCTCATAAATGGATTTAGGAAAAGGGAAGGATTTTTGGAAAACCATTCCGACTCTTTTTCTGAGTTCTACAACGTTCATTAGAGGATCGTAAATATTGATACCGTCTATTTCCAGTTTACCGTTTACTTTAGAGCTATCGATCACGTCGTTCATACGATTTATGGATCTCAAAAAAGTGGACTTACCACAACCGGAAGGTCCGATGAACGCTGTGACCTTCTTCGCATGAATTTCTAAAGAGATATCATGTAATGCCTGGTTCTCACCGTAGAAAAAATTGAAATGGCGGGATTTTATTTTTACTTTTGTATCTTTCATCTGCGATTAACTCCTCGCATCTCCAATAAAAACGTTATACATGGGCCTTGCCCCTGGATTTCCTGATTCTGTATCTTAAGAATGTTGCGAAAAAACTCATCCCGAAGGTAAGAGTCAATAATACGACTGTGGTTGCATATTGTTTCGGCATGGCGGCATCTACGTCCGGGGACTGGGTAGCCAATACGAACAAATGGTAACCTAATTGCATAAATTGATCGGAAAGATGAGTAGGTAATTCTGGTAAGGAATATACTACTCCTACGAATAATATTGGAGCTACTTCTCCCGCTCCTCTTCCGATTGCAAGGATCGCCCCTGTCAAGATCCCAGTCAAAGAATTCGGTAAAATCAGTTTCCAGATAGTCTGCCATTTGGTTGCGCCTAACGCGAGACTGGATTCTCTCATTTCTCTAGGAATACTTCTCATGGTTTCTTCTACAGAGATGATGACTACGGGTAGGGTGAGAATAGCAAGAGTTGCCGCCGCCCAGATTAGGGCCGGTTTTCCCCAAACTGGAGTAGTATTACTCGCAACATGGTCCATTCCTTTTCCAATGAACTGGATGAAGAACCCGACACCGAATAGACCGAATACGATGGAAGGAACTCCTGCCAAAGTATTGATCGCAAATCTTACGGTCATCGCGAACTTAGAATCTCTTACAGTGTATTCGGAAAGAAAGATCCCGGTTGCTGTCCCTATTGGAATGCTGCATAAGACCATTATAAAAACTAGATATACGGTCCCGTAGATCGCAGGAAAGATCCCGCCTTCTAAGTTATTGTTCCTTGGCGCCTCGGTAAGGAATTCCCAGCTAATTCCGGAAAATCCTTTATAGAATATGTTCCCGAGCATAAGGAGGACCGCTGATAAAATAAGTCCTGTAGCAAGCATGGGAGCGCCCAACGCTAATATGGAGTAAATTTTATCTTGGATGACTCTTTTTCTTTTAAGTCTGACTTTTTTCCATTTCAAAGAGGTTTACCAAATCTTGTTCGTCAAGAGCCTTGGAACTTTTTCATGAGCCGTTTTTTGACGTACAACTCAGTGATTGCGTTCAAGGAAAAAGTGAATAGGAATAGAAGCACACCTAAGAAGAACAGAATATTATAATGTTCTGATCCCCAGATGACCTCTCCCATTTCTGCGCCGATCGTGGCGGCGAATGTCCTACTCGGATCAAAAATACCGAAACTCATCATAGGAGCGTTACCTGTAGCCATAAGAGCGATCATTGTCTCTCCGAAAGCCCTTCCGATCCCTAAAAGTACGGCAGCGAATACTCCAGGCAATGCTGCAGGAAGCATAACTCTATAAGCGGTTTGCCATTCTGTAGCACCTAATGCCAAGGATGCCTGTCTATAGGATTGAGGCACAGTGCTTAACGCATCTTCTGCCACTGTAAAAATGATAGGAGTGACCGCGATCGCTAAACCGATCCCTCCAGTGAGCGCGTTCAATCTGAAATCTATATCGAAGGTTGCCTTTACAACGGTGGCGACATCCATCAAACAGAAAAATCCGATCACTACGGAAGGGAAGTTTGCAAGCATTTCGATGGCTGGTTTTACGATCTCTCTCACCCTGCTAGATACAAAAAACGTAATATTCAAAGCGGCTAAAATAGCTAAGGGAGCTCCGAGTAGGATCGCTATGATTGTAGTTTTTGCGGTGCCCACGATCAAAGGTAGGATACCGAACTTAGGAACGGATGAGACCGGCTGCCAAACCTTACTGAAAAGATTTTCTAAAAGAGAAAGTTTTTCAGGTTCAGGCGTGGAAACAGTTAGTGCCTTATTCAATTCTAAAGTATCTCCGTCCGGATTGTATTCCGCAGGAGCATCCGAACTGGAGTCAGGATTATATTCCGTAGGCGCTCCGGAGCTTTGACTAGCGGAAGTGGCTTGCGGAGGATCTGAGAAGAATAAGGAAGAAGCTTCTCTAAAGACGAAGAAAAAAATAAGAAGAATGATAAGGATGGAAGTGGCGGCAGTCCCTTTAACGAAGGTTTCCGCGAAAACGTCTATTTTTCTTCTGCTCGGATGTAAAAGATATCTCAGCAGAGGATCGAGTTTGCTCATTAAATGTTCCGAATTCTGGATTTATGAAAGGCCCTCGTTTCCGGGAGCCTTTCACACAATATTACTTTTTCTTAAGAGGGAAGTAACCTACGTCCTTCACTACTTTTTGTCCGTCTTTTCCGATCACCCAATCGATAAACTTTTTAGTTTGGTCTTTAGGCGCTTCTCTCAGATAAAAATACAGATATCTGGAGATCGGATACTTGTTGGTCAAAATATTCGCTTCGGTTGGAAGTTCCGCTTTGGAGTTTGCGTCAGCAGAAACAGCTAGATCTTTTACTCCTGAAGCGTAAGCTGCTCCACCGTAACCGATTCCCCACTTATCTTTGGAGATTGCGTTTACTAGTGCTGCAGTTCCTACCATATGTTGTGCAGAAGGATCAAAGTCTTGTTTTTCTAAAGCGTGCTCTTTGAAATACTCGTAAGTTCCGGAATTATTTTCTCGGCTATACAATACGATTTTATGATCTTCTCCGCCAACTTCTTTCCAATTGGTGATCTTTCCGGTGAAAATTTTGCGGATTTCTTCCAGAGAAAGTTTAGCGACTGGATTCTTTTTGTTTACATAAAGAGAAATGCCGTCGATTGCAACCTTGATTTCCACACCGTTGGAATTATATTTTTCCTTTAATTGTTGGATTTCTTGAGGTTTGAGAGGGCGAGAAGCGGAACAAATATCCGTGGTTCCGTTGATCAGCGCTGCGATCCCAGTACCAGATCCTCCTCCAGTAACTTGGAATTGAACGGATTTATCCGGGAAGGTTTCGGTCCATTTTTGAACCAGGATAACCATCGTATCGGATCCTTTAATGGTGATTGTCTTTTTCTCTTCCCCGGATACGGAAAATGAAGAAAGAGCGAATACTAATAAGACAATAAGTCTTAAACCTATCTTTTTCATCTGTTTGATATTTCTCCTGAAATATTTTTGAATTATAAACAAGAACCGTTACGAACGGATTTCTCAAATATTACAATCCTGATACACTCCGTTCTATTGCATAGATTTGGCATTTTAACGCATTCTATGAAAATAAACCCCTGACTGCAAGAAAGTACAGGGGTCTTTTATTGTTAGTTGGTAGGAAATCCTACTGCTGCTTTGATCTTATTCCCGCAGTCTCCCCCGGCTTGTCCCAGGTTTGGATCACAGGTATAATATTTGAAATTCACAGGACTTGCGTTTGTAGGAATTCCTGAACCTAAGAAACCCAAACTACTGCAAGTAGAAGTAGAAAGAGCGGACTTTCTAAGTTCTGTGTCCAGAGAATGTCCAAACATTACATAAAGATAATAATTCGTAGGAGATATCGTTGTATTAGAAACTCCTAGAATAGTGAAATGATCGTAACATTCTCCGGTATAATCTGTAAAATTTCCTGCAACTTCAGCAACTACTATGGATTTGTTCCCATCGTCTGGAGTACCGACCAAGGCTCCTAATAGAGCCGAATCATCCTTTGTGTCGGAAGAGCAAGAAATAGCCAATAATCCCAAAAGTGGAAGTATGAATTTAAGTTTAGATTTCATAAAATAATCCTTCTCCTCTTCTTAATCTAACCTGGTGTTCAAATGGTCCGGTGTGACTGTTCCGGTCCAGAAAGTGGCCTGAAGTTGGAAATAGACGGTTTGATTGTTAATAGTTTCTGGTTCTCTTGTCACAGGATCAATTCCCAATTTAAGAACAGGGATTTGGTAGAATAATTGAGCCTTGAACAGGTGTTTGTCCCCGAAAAGATTTAAACCAACCCAGTAGTATTTTTTCAGATCGTTATCTTCTATCTTACCGTTACGATTGAAATCACCTTTCAGGAAGTCATATCTGAAAACAGGCATGATATAATATTTATCGAATATTTGGATATTATATCCAACCGTTGCCTGCCATCCGGAAAGATTATTGGAAGCCGCGCCAGTATATGTAGTATAAGCACCGCTCAAATAGATACCGTTCCAAGTCATGGTCCCGTCGTAAGTATAACCTCTTAGGTCCAGATTTTTTTGGCAATAGCTGGTTTGGTAGCTCGGAACAGTACAATCTGCAGTACTGTTGTCCGCAGTGGTTTGTGTAGTAAGAAGATACTGAGTAGGAGCTCCTCTTGGGATAGCACCATCCACTGCAAGAGTGGAAGCAGGACCTGAACTAAAGCTTACGTTCTTTGTTTGCATAGTCGCAGCACCCAAGGAAATTTTCAGATCTTTTTGGAAGATCTCTTCTCCTTCTTGCCAACCTACATTACTACCGTTTTCTTTTACGATACCGCCGAGAACGTTCCATTGAACTCTCGCAAAATATAAAGGAGAATTTAGGATAGGCTGGTTAGGTCTACCTGCAACGGTCAGATCTTGGCGTCTACCGGTTCCATAGTCACCGCCGGCTCCATGTCCGTTACCTGCCATTAGATCGATAGTCAGATATTTTTCGTATTTCCCTTCGAAAAAATCTTTCAAAGGAGAAAGTCTTAGGTTTACACCCATATCGAACTGAGGATACGCGTTTGTCATATAAGAACGTTCTAATGCGATGAAGTTTGCGGAAGACATCAGATATTCTCTGTGGAATTGAGTAGGTAATTGACCGAAGCTCAATCTTGCTCCCAGGATCGGAATATTCACAAAAAGGAATGCTTCTTGGATATAACCCCTGTTTTCTTTTAGGGAAACACTAGTTACTTCTCCGGTACTGTTCTTGGTTTGGGTGAGATAAGGAGCGTTCAACATGTTCTCTCCCCTTAGATTCACCATCATTCCCCACCAGGAATTTCCTTGGTATTGCAATCCCAATCGAAGACGTCTGAAGTTCCAATCTACAGAATTAAAATCTTCAGTTCCGTTATTATAATTGGATCCGGTCTGAGCGGAAATACCTCTAAATTGGATCCTACCGGTGATGGTAAGTTTTTCCTTTTGAGGTTCATCAGGTCTGCTTGTGAAATGGTTTGGATAAGGATTGAACTTAGGATCGCTCTTGTTGATCGCCTTGTCCATCTTACTTTTAAAACGACCCGGACCAGGTTTGGTATACAATTGCCCGTCCTGATCTTCATAAATAGTGAATTCTTCCGGTTTAGGCTTTTCTACCTTAGGAGGCTCGCTAGCCTGCGCAAGTTCCGGTCCCGGTGAAGTGCCTTGGGAGAAAATTGCCTGGGAATAGATGACAAGTCCTAGGATAAGAAATTGAGATTTTAGCCCCTCTAAGTTCTTTCTCTTTTTAGATTTCTGCTTCATTCAGAGTTACCTTTTTAGATTCGCTTCCCGGTTTTCCGCTCGAGCGAATTCTGTTTTACGTTTAGGTAACAGAATGATCTGTTTACGTTACAAAATGATTACAGAATGACAAGGATTTCGTTACAAGCCTCCTTTGGACGAGTTTTATGCAGAATAGGTATCATTTAAGTTACAGAAATAAAACTAAATAGGCTAATCATATGATTAGCTTTCATGCTTTCCCTTCTAGACTTCTCTTCATTTCGGACGCATCCTTGGCGAAACTTTTGGAGGCCAGAAATACGAATAGGGAAGTCAGTAATACGGTTATCGGGATCAGGAAAAGAGAATCATGAAGACCAATTGCCTTAAATTGTTCAGTCATTTCGGAAGCGCCTGAACGGATCATTGCAGAACGGGTCAAATAATCGGAGAACCAACCCACAACTGCAGGACCGGCCGCTCCACCTAACAAATACATGGCGGCGAAGTAGATTGCCATCGCGGTGGCTCTGAGTCTTGGTTCGATCACGTCCTGGATCGCAGGATAAACGCAGGTATAATAGTTATAAGAAAGCAGCCATCCTAAACCGAGCAAAAGGGAGAAGAACAGGACTAGTTCCTCAGATTGAAATAATGCGAGCAGGATCAGAATTCCCGACACAAATAAATTGAATGCTCCGAAAAGTAGTCGTCCTCTTTCCGATCTTTGGTGGATCTTATCTGCGATCCAACCCCCCAGAGTTAAACCCACTAAACCGGTAACGCCTACTATAAATCCGGTAGTGATTGCCGCTTTTACCAAAGTGAAATGATAATATCTTTGTAATAAAGAAACGAGGAAACTATTCACAGCATAAACAGCGAAATTGAATGTAAGCCCGGAAAGAATGATCCACCACATAGTACGGATCCTTAATACTTTTTTAATAGGCTGTGTCGGTGTAGATTGAGATACTTGGATGGATTCTGCGGCTCCTCTTTCCGGCTCTCTGATAAAAAAGAAGAAAATGGAAAGAAGGATGCCAGGCAACGCTGCTATAAAGAACGGAGCCCTCCAAGAACCGAATGCTTTTACCATGGCTCCTACTGTGAAGAATGCGAGGACTAGTCCTAAGGGAAGGCCCAACATAAAAATACCGACTGCTCTTGCTCTTTTATGAGAAGGAAATAGATCTCCTATGAGAGAGTTTGCTGCAGGAGCGTAACTTGCTTCTCCAATTCCCACACCCATACGAACAGAAACGAAAGATAAATAATTCCATGCATATCCGTTTAGGGCTGTGAATGCACTCCAAATTGCGAGTCCCCAACCTATGATCTTTTTGCGGCTCCAAGAATCTGCAAGTCTTCCCAAAGGTAAACCTGCGATTGCATATATAACAGTGAACGCGGAACCGACTATACCTAATTGTAGATCGCTCAGATCCCATTCATGTCGTATAGGTTCAATGATGATTGCGGGAATAGTTCTATCAAAGAAGTTTAGAAGGTTAGCCAAGAATAGAAGGATTAGTATTCTCCATGCATGTTTGGCTTGATTTGAGTTCGATTCCATCGCTTTGTATCTCCCAAGGCCCGTAATTACCTTAGGCCAGGAATAAAAAGCAAATCATAAAATTATAATTCGAACGATTGTTCTGAGATAAATATATAAAAGATAGTTAATGAACGGATGTTAGGTGAGAAATTAGAACCTCTTCTTCTTCCAAGAGGAAGAAGAAGATTGTATCAATAGAGAGAGAAACGAACCGGAACGTAAACCTTCACGGTGATCGCTTTTCCTTCTAACATAGAAGGAGAGTAACGTTTTTTGTAAAATGCTTGGATTGCAGATTCTTCTAATCCGTATCCTAAAGTTTTACCAATATTACGTACTCTTAAAACTTCTCCGGAGTCGGCGATGATCACTTCTAAGGTAAGAGTTCCGCCAACGCCTGCAGACTGAGCATCTTTGGTATATTCCGGTTGAACGTTAGGAGAAAGATCCACCGGAGCGGTAGCACCGGAAACGATTGCGTCTTGAGCGCCTGCGATCCTGGAATCCTCTTTTTTCTTGAGAGTATCCGTAACCTCGAATTCTCCGTCGTCAGGAGCTTCCCCTACATTCGGATCCTGGATCACAAGATTCTCCACGAAAGCGACTTCGTCGATCAGCTTGTCCAAATGATCGTAAGTATTAGGAGGAGTGTACCAGAAAAGAAGTGCCGCGATCTGAAGAATAGCGGAAGCACCTAAGAAGGTTTCCATTCTGTAACGATCAACAAACCTGCGAAGACCGGAACGTTTTTTGGAAGAAGTAGGAGGAGAAACAACTTGCTTCATTTCAAACCTCCTCCTTGGGTAGTTTTAGTAACCAGAGAAACTTTTAATGCCCCGGCTTCTTTCAAAAGTTCGAACACGTTGTCGAGGTCCGCATAATCCAGTTCTTTGTCCGCATGAATGAGGACTTTAAGATCCGGAGTGGTCGCAAGTTTTGCACGAACGTTATTGATCGCTTCGTTCAAAGGCATCCTTACTTGGTTAAAGTAAATCGACTTCTCCTTATCTGCGCTTAAATATAAATTCGCGATTTTCTTATTAAGCTGCTCTCCGCCCGGAACATCCGGAAGAGCGATGGGAAGATCGGGATCCGTATCCAGGACCGAAGTCACCATAAAGAATACCAAAAGAAGAAAGGCGATATCGGCCATGGAGCTGACCGGAATAGAAGGTGGAGCTTTTTTCTTTTTAAGTGCCATATCTTATTTTAATCTTTTTACGGAGACTTGTTTAAAACCTCTTAGCTGCACAGCAGAAAGAGCATCTAACATATTTCCGTACTTCGTTTCGCCGGTCGTTTTGATCAGAGCGACTTTTTCCTCGAGGTTGGGGATCTCCAGATCGTTCAGATCTTTTCTGAATTCTGCCAGATCCTTGTAATCACGAGTTCCGAGGACTTTATTCCTCATCTTGATCGTTTCGCCAGCCACCAATATCTCGTAGATATTCTCGCGTAAAACTAAGGTAGGGTTGGAGTTTTTGCGGGGAAGTTGGATATTTAAACCCTCTTTCACAAAAAACACCGCAGTTACCATAAAGAATACGAGAAGAAGAAACGCGATATCCGACATAGAAGAGGCCGAAATTTCTTCCAAACCTCTTTTTTTCTTAAGCTGAATCATATTTCTGTCCTAATTAATGGAAGAACTAAGATTAAGCTCTTGCGTTACGTTTCAGGAATTCTTTATAAATTCTGTTTGCAGCTTCTTCCACTTCGGAAGTAAATCCGTCGATCCTAGAAGTCAGGTATTGGTGGAAAGTCATTGCAGGAATTGCAATAATCAAACCAGCCGCGGTTGTGATAAGAGCTTCTTTAATACCGCCCGCTACCACTTTTGCGTTTACTTGGTCTGCGTTAGCGATCGCATCGAATGCGTTGATCATCCCGGAAACAGTTCCCAAGAACCCGATCAAAGGAGCGATAGTCGAAACAGCCGCTAAGATCACAAGACCTCTTTCGAGAACCACGATCACTTCTGCAGCTTCTCTCTCGATCCCTTTCGCGAAAATTTCAGCGTTACCCGCGGAAACATCGATACCGTTTTTCAAGATATCTGAAATCTTATAAGAAGGATTTGCATCAATGAATTCTTTCGCTCCATCAAAACCTTTTTCATCTACCTTCTCTCCTAAATCGATATTAAATCCTTTAGGAAGAAGTTTGGAAGTAGTGAGGAAGTAGATCCTTTCGAAAATGATCGCAAGTGCGATGATGGAAGAAAGAGCCAATGGATACATAGTCCATCCACCCTTATTGAACAAGTCTACAAATCCCCAGGTCCCACTTTTTTCAGCCGGAGCTGGAGCAGGTTGTTCTGCGGGTGCAGTGGTTTGTTCGGTTTTATTTGCGTCGGTTGGCGCAGCGTCTTGAGAAAAAGTAGGTAAAGTTGCAGTTAGAACGAATCCTCCTACAAGTGCAATGGCGATCCATTGGCGTAGAGAGAGATTAGTATATCGATTATGCATAGCTTTCGAAAGCTCCATAAGAAGTAATGAGACATTTTTACGTGATTTGAGTTACATATTTATTACGAAGTAGTTACGGGTTGGTTAGTTTGGGGAAGGGGAGGGCCGCATTCTTGCTTAACAGAATTCCTTTGATTTCGTTTTGTAACGAAGCTAAGAATGCGACCTGTTTTATTATTTAGAAGGATAGCCGCCGTATGTCATTTTTCCAATGAGATAGATCGGGCTTTTCTTTTGGATTATAACTCTTGTTTTCAAATCTGCTTGGATGGAAGAAAGTAGGCTATCAGAGTAACTTGCTCCAGCCGCATCTACAGCTACTAAGAAGTGGACCGAATTTTCGGAATCTTCGTCAGCATCCAAATCATCCCAAACCGTTAAAATATTTCCTGAACCGCTGACTCTACTCGGATCAGGAATTAAAACGGCTTCGTTGGATGTATTTTGGGGACTTGTAGGAATTTCTTTATTATAAATAGTTTTATCTGTAATCAAAACTATATCGGAACCGGAAAAATGAGGAGGAAGATATATTTCCGTAGGTGCGTTAGAACGTTTGCCTGCCCAGATCACTACGATAAACCTTCTATCTCCGAAGTAACTTGTCCCGGTATCTGTCGTTCTAATTGCGCCCCATTGAAACACGTTATTCCAAGTATCATATCCAATCGTGTTATAATAGAAACTCATAAGAGAGCCTTGGATTTTCCTAGGATATCCTCTTTGGAGGACATGATAATCCATATTGGGTTTGGTTCCATAATTTCCGATTACGGAGAAGTCCTCGTCGTTCCAAGCATCCTTAGCGGTCAGAAGTTTGGAAGTATTTCCATTCATGTATTCTTTATGATTATCATAATAATAATCCCAATGCCATTCTGTTCCGGATACTGCAGGATTATAGAAGTCCGCAAACCTTGTCTTAGTTGATTGTTGAGAGTCCGAGATTTCCATCGCTTGGTAGATCCCGCTGATCATACGAGCAGTGTCTTGGGCTCCGACTCCTTTCAGTTTCATTCCGAATTCACTTAAGAATACTGGAATATCCAAGAATCTAGCTTCTTTTCTGATCTCATCTAATGCTTTGAAATAAGTTCCATTATCAATTCCTGTTAAATCTAGGCTCATTCTGCCTGCGTCATAAAAATGAGAATTGAAAACGAATCCAGAACCAGGTTTAGAAGTTAAATAACCTCCGCCTGTAGCGATACCTCCGAAGTTGGTATTCCAAAATACCATAGGTTCCGCATAAACCCATTTGTTTTCCCAGCCGTTTTGATTGAGAGTTTGTCTTACTTTCGCATAAAAAGGCCAAAGCTTCTGGTTATCCCATTGGGCAGGAGTAAGACCTTCCATTCCTCCATCCATGGGCTCGTTGAACGGATCCAGTCCCAAAACATAATCGAATTCCTGACTAGATAAGTTATTTTTAATATAGGTTAAAGTCTTTCCCATCTGCCAAAGATATTCGGTTTGTAGATTTCTCGTTCCGTTAGAAACGGAGAAGGGAGCGTTATTCCAAAAATTTCGGAATCCTCTGCGGACCGCTTCGTTAGAGAAAAGGTTTTGCCCCCAAGTAAAACAAATACCGCAAGATTCCTGAGGGTAAGAACCGCTAGGAAGTACCCAAGAAGGAGCTCCATTCCCGGTATACCAAGAATCTTTATTAAATAAATGTCTAGAGAATAGGTCCTGATGATAATCCAATAATATATACATTCTACGCGCAGCAGCTGCTTTAAGCTGGAGAATGACAGTATCTAAATAAGCGTAATTGATCGTATCAACAGAAGTATGAACTCCTTCCCAAGCTATTAAATAACGAACCATATTGGAACCAGCGGATTTGCCTAAAAGAGAGAGAGCGTTTTCCGCATCTGTTGCGTTTCTAAATGGTTTGAAACCGTCGGAGAGAAGTTTTGTATTTCCGGCCAGATTGAATCCTCTGAAATAAGCCTCTCTTCCTAAACCATCCACAAAGATCCTATCCGTGTTTCCTGAATAAGTCTTCGTTCCTAATAGAATTTTTCGATCAGACTCTGAGCCTATATAGTCCAGAGAGTGAGAGACAATTGTAGAGTCTACTGTTGCTGCGTTTGCCGAGTATCCGTCTGCCTGGCTTGTTGAGTCGGATATGTTTAACAAAGAGAGAAAGGAGCTGTTGGTATTTTTTGAACCTGCATTATCACAAGAAGTGAAACATACAAGTACCAACATGAATAAGATTTTCATATAGAGCTTACGAGTCATGCGTAGCGATGAGAGACGATATCTTTTCGGTTGAAAGAAAATTTTGACAGAGCGAAAATTATTTTATGAGAGGCGACGTTATTTATTTCTTTCGTTATTTTTTATTAATTGAAGGAGATAAGTGAGTTGTAAGAAGAAAGTTTTGAGAGCGAGTTAAAGTGGAGTAGTGATTTTAAAATTAGGACTGTGGAAGGGATTGTTTAAGTTATATTAGTTTTTTAAAATATAAAAATTTCTCTCAGGTTTTTCTTCCTGAGAGAAATTTCGAAATCACTTACAACTTATAAGTAGCTTGGAAAGAGTAGCTCACCCCTGTTCTATATGAAAGGAAAAGATCCTTCTCTCCAGTTAGCTCATTCTTCTGATATACACGATATCTTGTATCGAAAATATTCTGAGCAGAAACCTTGAACTCAAGGTGATCTCCTCTTTTCGCAGTATAAACCACGTCCGTCAAACCAACGGCTCTTTCGTAAGCATCTGGTAAATAGTTTGCACCTACTGCATAGAGCCTGTCTGCAAAGTAGTTATAGTAAACCCCTATCGCTTGTGTCTTTTTCTCGTTTAAGAAAAAATCAAATCTGAGGTTGAATACGAATGGGGACTGGCCTTGCAGAGGTCTGGATAGGTTCGTAGGGTTATAGGCAGCGACTCTTGAAAAAGTGTCTACTAAACCCGATTGCACTGCAATGTATTGCTCCCAAGAAAGAACATCCACTCTGGACTTGATGAAGAACATATTCGTTTCAAAACGGAGCCAGCTAGTTAATTCTTTTCTAAAGTCGAACTCGACTCCTCGGATTGTCGCCTGTTGCGCATTAGCAAAGGTGAATTTTTGGCTAATTCCTCCCGCAACCGGCTGACCGATCATCTCGATCGGATCTGAGATCTGCTTAAAGAATGCTCCTACCCCAACATAGTCGGTCGGGTTTAAGTAATATTCATAACGCAGATCGTAATTATGAATATAAGATCTTTGTAATGAAGAGTTACCGAATACTGTGTTCGCGCCATAATAAGGAGTGAATCCGAAAGGAGATAATTCTCTTAGATCAGGTCTTGTCAAGGTTTGAGTAACTGCTGCTCGTACGATTTGGTCTTTTGCCACTTCCCAGTTCAAGTTAAAGGATGGAAGGCGGTCCTTAGTCCTAAGTTCTCCGACCCCATTATTGAATTGATCGCAGATATTGTTTCTGATCAATGCAACTCTAACGGTATCGTTACTTACATCGCATCCATAATCTAAATTTAAGAAACTAGTTGTGTTTCCAGTATAATAGGTTTTTACTTTCTGGTAGCTATCTTCGTAGCGCATACCGAATAAAACTTTTAACTTTGGTAGGATTGGCAGATCCACTTGGCTATAGTATGCTTGCAATTTCTGTGAAGCTGCATATGCATTCGACTGCCCAGGTAATTGTTGCGAAAATTGGTTAGTATTATCCAAGAAGGTGAGTGGATTGGAATATATTTCTCCTGGGATCGGATATCTTTCCAGTCCAATTGCCGTGTTGGGCTTTTGTCCGTACCAGAAAAACGTAAAGTCTTTCTCTCTGGACATGGAATAGGTTCCCAATTTGAGTAAAGCCTTTAGTCCTGACCACTGATCGAAAGGGATCTCATAATTTAATTTTAATGTTCTCGAGGTATCTCTTGTGTTGGAGAAGAATCTAGATCCATCGTTAGAGTCCCCTAATCTTGTAAGATCATATGGATTTGGGTTCCCAATTCCTTGTCTCCAAACCTGCTGCTGTAGGTTTGGTTGGTCTCTATCTGCTTGAGCGTAATTTACTCTCCAGTCGAACTTGTGAGCGCGATCACCAAACCAATTTAGAGCATGGTCTCCACCTAAGGTATGGTGTTGGATTAAGCTACTTGTATATTGGGTTGTCAAAGCTTTGAAGTGTGCCAAGTTGATATAATCATTACCGTTTGCGTCACGAACAACTCCTTCCCCTTGCTGGGTATATAGAGACTTTATAAAGACCTGTTGGCCTTTAGTGATCTCATACGCAAGGTTCATGTTATTTCCCCAGTTCCTCTCCTCCGTATAGAGGTCAGCTTTTTGGTCCTGGAGTTTATTTAGAGTAGAACCCGCTGTAGACAGCGGAACTGCAGCAACTCCTAAATAACGATTCGATTCTTCCTGTCTGAATCTAAAGTTTCTATTGTAAGTTGAACCTACTAAGACACCGATACGGGAAGTTGCTCCTACTTTAAAAGTATCTCCGTAGTTGATCGAAAAGTTTCTATCGAAAGGAGCAGGTCCGGAATCCGGAGTCCATTTTTGATTGAATTCCGCACTACTTGCTTGGACCACTTGAGGGTTGATACCTCCGAATATGGAACCAGGAACTACCGGTAAAGCATTCGGAACATTCGCAAGAGGATTCTTTTGGTTATCATTCACCCCACCTAACATATTTCCTTGGTTCATATTAAGGAACTTATGACCGGTAGTATTGTAGTTTCCCCCTGCTCCAACCGAAACACTAAATAATTTCTCTTCAGGATATTCTTGGGTCTCGATCTTTACGAGACCTCCGGAAAATTCTGCGGGTAGTTCAGGGATAAATGTTTTAATGATCCGAACGTTCTTTAATACACCTGAGGGGAAGATATCCAAAGCAACAACACGTTTGTCCGGCTCGGTAGAAGGAACTAACGTATCGTTCAATTCTGTGTTAGAGTAACGTTCACCCAAACCGCGAACGAATACGAACTTACCGCCTACTAGTGTGATCCCTGTAACTCTTCGGACCACCTCTCCTGCGGACGAGTCGGGGCTTTTCTTGATCGCTTCCTTAGAAATACCGTCAGAGACCGAAGATGATTTCTTTTGTAATGCGAGAAGGGCAGCCTCCGCATCGTTGAGAGCCCGACCTTTAACATCCACAGTTTCCAGAGTTTGGAGACCGAAGGTGATATTAACCACTTGTGCTTTTCCAGGAGTGACAGTAACGGTTCTCTTTTGGGGAGAAAAGCCTATCATTTGGAATTCTATATCGTGAGTTCCTAAGGGAAGTTCCAGGTCATAAGCACCGTCAAAATCGGTTTTAGCGAATTTTTTGACTGCGCGAACTACGATGGTGGCACCGAAAACCGGTTCTCCATTGTCTCCATCTACGATTTTTCCCCGTACTTTTCCAGCTGCCTGTGCGAACACATCTTCCGAAAAAGTGAAGACCAGTAAAGCGATTGCAAAAAGTTTTATTTTCATTGTTAGTATTCGTTTTTATTATTTTTAAGAATTAAGTTCCAATAACGCAGACTTTAAATTTTCCTCGGTGTTCTACGACCAAGCGCACTTCTTCTAGTGTGGCTTTCTCGTTCCCGAAGCTAATTGTTAAATTTCCGACCCTATGTCCTTTTAAAGCTTTTAGCTGGCGGACTTCTTCTCGCCAAGTTAAGGTCTCTATTTTGAATTTTTGTTTTTTATGTTTTTTGAATAAGTTTTGAAGACTTTCCAAGGCAATGTATCTGCGCATGTCTGTGAACTTCCATGCTTGTTCTAATGGCATGGTGGTGGACAATGTGTTCTCATCCAGGGTGTTCGGAAGAAAGATATTGATGTATTCTTCCTTAGTGAAGATGTAACGATCAGTCTGTTCGTTTTGAACTGCTTCTAGAAATCGATATACCGCTTCTTCTTTAGTATTACTAAGATCGGAAATTTCGTAACTGTCTTTTATACGGGCTTTAAGATAAGCCTGTGACTCTTCGATCTTCTTAAAATACTCTGGATCGTCACCTTTATATTCTTTTTTGCAATCTGTGACGAAGCTTGTAGTTAATATTGCAAAGATGATTTGCGTTATTGCAATCAATCTGGCATTCATGTTTGGTTCCCGGAACTTTATTTTTTTATGTAATTATAAAAAGGCCTCCCTTATAAAGAGGAGGCCTTTGTTGTTTTTTTAGATTCGATTAACGCGCTCTCCAAACGGCCCAGCCGGAATACCAGCTGTTTCCTCCAGTAGGAGTTACTACTGTAGTTCCGTCGAAGTCGTATAAGGTGGTTCCAGTGTCTGGAGCTCCACCCCAAGTAGTTTTTCCTGCTACGTTCGTTTTCAGGTCCGGTTTAAATCCCAAGAATCCACAGTTACTTTGTGTTGTTGAGATCGATGCAACCGGAGCACTTGCTAAGGAAGTATCACGAGTTCCTGTGGCGGTTGTTAGCGTGCAAGTTTGGACTTGATCCGGATTGGAATCACTTACTAAACCATCAATGATGGAAGTAGAATCTCCGTATCCTGTTCCACTTGTAGCTGCACTCTCGCATTTAATAATTTGTTTGAATGCGTAAGCAACACCGTGCAAGAAGAGTCCCTTCATACCTTCTCTGTGACGTTCTGCATAACTTGCAGTTTCGTTCACTCCGAGAAGAGTATATTGGTCTACGAATGGGTTAGAAGGTTCGTCTCCAGCAGTAGCGCTAGGAGTTTTAGTGGTTCCATCCACACCGTCCATTTCCATTCCACCTGGGTCTGTAGAAGGAGTTCCA
Source organism: Leptospira johnsonii (assembly GCF_003112675.1). Classification (NCBI taxonomy): domain Bacteria; kingdom Pseudomonadati; phylum Spirochaetota; class Leptospiria; order Leptospirales; family Leptospiraceae; genus Leptospira; species Leptospira johnsonii. The sequence continues at coordinate 66,541 of NZ_BFAY01000001.1, forward strand.
CCGCAAATTTTTGGATATTTTACTGCGACGATGTATTTCAATGCTCCGGAGAATCCTTCATCCATATCGAAGTCATCATCCATACCGCCAGTCCCTAATAAGAACTTTCCTTTGAAAGTACGCTCAGTTGCTCCACCAGTTCCAGTTAGGTTAGGAGAAGCTGCGGTTCCTACATCAGTAGCATTGGCACCTCTTCCGCCTCCCCACCACTCGTAGGAGTCGTCGAGACCTCTGTGAGATTGAACGTAATTGAAGTTTCCGTTATTGAGCGCATACATGGAGTAAGAGTTCAACTCGTCTCCAGGTGCAACCTCAGTTCCTGCGAATTCTACAATTGTGTAATTCAAGGTAACGCTGGAAGTTCCAGAAGAAAGTGGATAAGATTGAGGAGAAGTTCCTTCAGTTAAAGCTGATGCAGTTCTGGTATTGTTACCGCTTCCGATAAAGGTCAAACCGCCCCAGTCTCCAGGGAATCTGGATCCTCTCGCTTGTGCAGAAGTGAAACACACAGGATTTGCAGCAGTTCCGTTCGTAACAAGGTTTGCTCCAATGAAGAATAATGCAGAACCTCTTTCGCCGTAGATTACCGCACCGGCAGGTACTGTAATTGTTGCTCCGTTAGAAACGGTAACAGTTCCTCTCAGTAAGGTATATGCACCTAACGTTTTGTTAGAAGTAATACTTCCTGTGACGATCTCAGGATTTCCGATAGAGTCACATTTGTTTTCTCCAACCGTCGCGTTCGGGTTGCTATAAACACCTTTTACGGAAGTGATTACAGTTACATCGGACGCTAACGTGGCTCCATCAAAGGTTCCAGTAATTACTAAACCTGCACTGGAAGCCGCAACATCTGGATCAACTACTCCAGTCTCGTTAGAGAAAGTAATTTGGCTTACACTTGTAGGATCTGCAACATCAACGTTTACTGCGAGGTCGAAGGTTCCGACCAATTCAGTATAGTTAGAAGCGCTATCGCAAGGGTTTGGGTTTCCTGTACATGCTGTAGTATCAGGGACTGAGAAAACTTCTCCTTTGATAGTAGCGCTGGAATCATTGATTCTAGTGGTTATGTTGAAATCAGCAGCGTCGTTGTTTCCGCCCGCACTTGCGCACGCAACAGTGAAGTCGGTCCCTCCGGATACGATCTTAGAAGAAGTGAGTTTCACATACAAAGGTTTCGCATAGGAAGGGGAGCTGTTAAAGTTTGCAGGAAATTGTCCTACACAGTTAGCCTTCGCAAAAGTTCCTGTTTGGGTTAACTTCCCATTTATAATGACGGTGGCTTCGTAACCAGCTCCGCCTAAGGCGGCTAAAGCTAGGCCTGCGCCGTTACTTCCCCCGCCGGAATCACAGCCTACAAGAGCTGCAGCAACAACAAGAGCGCTGACAACTTTCGAGACTTTTTTATTTAACGATTTCATGGATCGAATCTCCTATTCATTCTGAAAGAGGTCGAAATCCAATCGACCTCGAGGATTATGTTAGATAAAATACTTTACGACTTGATTACGTACCTGTTAAGGTTTTGGTTCTTTAGGGTAAAAGTAGTATTACCAAGAAGATCCCGCCGAAAATTGCATAATCAGTGTATCTTTCTTTATCAGGATAGTTTTCCTGTTCCTTTTGTTTCCACTCGACAGGTTTGGCTTCTACAGTAACGGACGTTCTGTCAAAACCTCTACGAGAGCCGTCTTCGAACTCAACGATCACACCTTGTTCTGTCTGAGAGGTTTTTACGTTCTCAATCACTTCTTTGGTTTTAGTATTGGTCACTGTGTCTGCAGAAAGGTTCCCCAAACATATTAGAAAAATTGAAATTGTAATAATAGTTCTCGTAATCATAATGTAATACTTCCGATTCGCTCTATCCTCCTTATGAAAAGTATGGATGCTCGCGCAATTCGATTAAGCGAAGAACTGTTACAAACAGATTAAATGTAATAAAGGGAAAGGTTGGAAAGAGTTGGGACTAATCGATTTGTATTAGTCGAATATTTGCGTTGAAGAAGACTTTTAGGTTTGGACGAATTTCTCTAACTCTTCCAAAGGAATAGGTTTACTTAAGAAATATCCTTGTGCTTCGTCGCAGCCTAGATCTTTGATCTTTCGCATTTGAACTTCGGTTTCCACACCTTCTGCAGTGATCCTTAAGCCTAAACTTTTTCCCAATGCGACGATCGTTTTGGAAATCGCTAATGAATTCGGGTCTGTTAGGATTTTGCGTACAAAGGATTGGTCCACTTTTAAGGTTTTGAGCGGGATCTTACTCAAATAAGAAAGGCTGGAATATCCGGTTCCGAAATCGTCCAAAGCGAGTGAAATTCCCCAAGAATGTAGGTCTCCCAAAATTTCCAAAGCGGATTGAATATTTGTAATCAGACTGGATTCGGTGATCTCAAGCTCCAGATCTTCTACACTCAAAGAATTCTTTTCTAGTATGTCCAAGACCTTTTTGGTGATATTCTTATCTTCCAACTGTTTTGCAGATAAATTCACTGAGATACGGATAGGAGGAAGTCCTCTCTTTTTCCAATTTCCTAGGTCTTCCATAGATTTGGAAAGAACCCATTCCCCCATCTCACCAATGATCCCACTTTCTTCTGCGATCGGTATAAAGATAGTAGGGGAAATGATGCCGTATTCGGGATGATTCCATCTAAGTAAGGCTTCTGCAGAGATCTTTTTGCCGGTTTGTACTTCTATCCTTGGTTGGTATTGGATAAAGAGCTGGTTTTTAGAAATTGCAAGTTTTAGGTCCTTTCCGAGTAGATACTTTTCCTTCATTCTTTCCTTCCATTCGGAAGAATAGGTTTGGATCTTAGAAGTTCTCGAAATTTTTGCCTGGTTTAATGCAGTCTCCGATTTCCATAAAAGTTGATCGGACGATTTTCCATCGTAGGGAAATACAGAAATTCCAATTTGTATCTCGGAAGAGATCTGTTGGTCTACTACGTTTAGAGGAGAGGATACGCCGTTCTGTATCTTCCCCGCCCAGATCTCTGAATCTGTTTCTAAAATTTGAGAAGAAGAGGGTAAAGGAAAGAATGAGAATTCTCCATCTCCAGTTCTTGCAAGAACTGTTTCTGGTCCGAGCATAGTCTCTAATTTTTGGACCAACGCTCTTAAATAAAGATCTCCCATATGTGCACCAAAATTGGATCGGATCTGTTTTAAATGAGTCGCTTCTAAAGAAAGAATAGGAAAACTTAATATTTCTTCTCTCATCGAAAGTTCATGAAGAGAGTTACTCAATCTTTCTAAGAATAGATCCCGGTTCGGTAATCCTGAAAGCCCGTCATAGTTTGCCATATAATGTATGAGCTCATCTAACTTACGTACGGCGGTTACCGTATCCTTCATTAAAGAACCGGCTTCGTCTTGGAATGTAGTGGGCAGATCCGGGAGTTCACGTTCGCTCAGATATCGATTCAAAGACTTAGAAGTAAGAAATACCGGGGCTAAAAGTTTATGTAATGCAAGAAGAGTGGCGGCCGTCCCTGCGAGAGTTGCCACAAGAGCGATCCCTAAAATTTTAAAAGCGGTTGGACCGTCTTGGACCGTTGATAATACGAAGAATAATAAAAGTGTGATCAAAGGGACATGGGTCCCTATAAACGCCACCAGCATAATCTTACCGGAATAGGTTTTAAGAATTCGGATACGACTGAGATAGGAATAGAAATTTAATCCGTTAAGACTCATTAAAGTTTTCCTTGGATTAGGAACGTTATACGTTTTCGCGTGGTAGAGGGCTTTTCGTCTTAAGGAAGGGGGTAATATTTCTTCTTATAAACCATGCTTTTGAAGAGGGCTCTCTAAACAAGGACAAAAATCGAAAGGGATAGTCCGAAGTATTTAGTTGATAATTTATTTTCTGAATGTAGGAGTTCCAACATCACGACTAAAGAAGTCCTCACGTAAAGCTCTAAGTAGAAAAGATTTTCCCGTTGGATTTCCAATATCTTCTTATCTTCTCGGCTTTGAGTGATTCTCTCGCGACAGCGATGCAAAGGATTCGCCGACCTAAGTCATTTTAAAACAATTGTTAGAAAAAATGCCTATTTTGAGATTTTTTTCTTGCCCCGGATTCCGTTTGTGTTATAATACCAAACGTTCGAAATAAATTAATTCGATTGATTTTCCCGAGAAATCCGGGATAGGAGAGAGAGAAATGAGTGTTGGGAAAAGATTATCCTTCTTGATTGCATACTTCATTCCAGGGCTTGCCGTGGCAGGTTACTATTTGGGAGGAAGTTTCAATTTTCTAACTTTGGCGGTGGTTTTCGGAATTCTTCCGATCATGGATCTTTGGATCGGTCCGGATACAAGCAATCCTAAGGAAGAAGAAGTGCCCGAGCTACAAAAGGAATTCTATTTTAGATTCCTGACCTATGTTTGGGCTTGGATCCAATTTGCATTAGTGATTTGGGCTCTGTGGGAAGTCCAAACTCAAACTCTTTCCGCGTTGGAATGGGGAGCATTTGTTTTAGCGATCGGTGTGAATACCGGCGGGATCGGGATCACAGTGGCACATGAATTGGGACACAAGAATACAAAGATAGAACAATGGTATTCTAAGTTCATTCTCATGACGGTATGTTATATGCATTTCTTCATAGAACATAACCGAGGTCATCATGTGAACGTTTCCACTCATGAGGATCCAGCTTCCAGTAGAAAGGGCGAGTCTTTCTTCTCTTTTTATCCAAGAACCGTTTTCGGGAGTTTGACAAGCGCTTGGAATTTAGAGAAAAAAAGATTAGCTAAACTAGGTAAGTCCTCTTGGACTTTAGACAACGAGATGATCACATCTATGATCATTCCTGTGTTATTCATCTCCGCTGTGACCGGGATTTTTTACGCGATCACAGGAAATTTGAATTGGCAGGTGCCGTTATTCTTCTTTGTTCAAAGTTGGATCGCATTTTCTCTATTAGAGTTAGTGAACTATATAGAACATTACGGCTTGGCTCGTAAGGAATTATCTCCTGGAAAATTTGAGAAGGTTCAACCGATCCATTCTTGGAACCAAAACTTCAGCCTGTCCAATGCGTTCTTGTTCCAACTGCAAAGGCATTCAGATCATCATGCGAACGCAGGTAGAAGATACCAATCCTTAAGACATTTTGAAGAAAGTCCTCAACTTCCTTACGGATATGAATTGATGATCCTTCTGGCTTTATTTCCGCCTCTTTGGTTCAAAGTAATGGATAAAAAATTAGAAGAATGGAAGAGGCAACATGGAGAAACTTCCGTAAGCTCCTCGGGAAAAAGGGAACCTGCTACTGCATAATCCTGTCTAAATAATAGATCTTTTTGGTAAAGAGTTAGAGACTGCCCTCTAACTCTTCTTTTTTCTTGGAAAACTAAAAAGGTTCCGTTCTAGTTTTTGTATTTTTCCAAAACCTTAAGGGTCCTCTGCATATCGTCCCTTTGCTGTTGTAGATCCTTTTTTAATAGTTCAGGCAGTTTTTTATTTTGGTCCAAAAACTCCTGGGTTCTTTTCAAAAGATTCGGATCCGGTTCGAAAGAAGGGAACATCAAATGCCCGAATGCGGAAGCAAAATGAGGATCTCTAGTATCATACACTGAGATCACAGAATTAAAATAAGAATCCGTATAAGAAACTAATAGATCCTTTTGGTGATTCCATTGGAATCCTCTCATTCCATATCTCAAGAAGTCGGTAGAGTCTCCTTCCTTCGGTTTCAAAAATCTTTCCCAGGATTCTTTTTTTGTTTTAGGATTTGGGAAAGAAACCCCGGCTAAAAATGCCTTTTTAGCTCCCAGGTCGGTATTGTCCTTGGTGATCTCTTCTTCGATTCGTTTAGAAGATTCCGGATCTCCGTATGCGCTAAGCCTGGATAGAATGACCCAACGTCTTTCCTGGTCCATTGAGATCCCGGGAATACTTTTTTTCTGATCCAATAATTCTTTCAGGTAAGAAAGTTGTTCTGTGGATTTAGAAGTATTTTCTAATATTCTAAACCAGAGGATCTGTTCTTGTTCAGGGTTTTGGGCTAAAAGAGATTTTTCCTTGGCGATGCTGTTGAGTTTATCGGACCAGGTTCTCTTCTCCGCTTCCGGAATATAATTGTCGATTACCGTTAGAGCTTTGGTGAGTATATGACTGTTTCGAACGGAAAGATCCGGTTCCTTCAGTCCTTGGTCCAACGCTAATTCCAAAAACTCTTTGGGAGAAAGTTCTGCATCTCTTACCATCTGCCATAAACTTCCCCATACCACTCTTCTTGAAAAACGATCCTTTAGAGTATGTAGACTTCTTTTTAGGATAGGAAGTGATTCTTTGCTGAGATAAGTTTTAGCATAGGCAAAGTCTTCGGTGTTTAAAAGAAGAAGGTCCGCTTCTCCAGTATAATTTTCCTCTAATAAGGTTTCTTTTCCTTTTACGAGTACTCTTTTTTTCCAAACTTCTTCTAGGATCCCGTTCTTTTCACGGAGTAATGTGGATTGGAGCGCATGTGTACGCAGAAGTCCGTTGGTCGCAGAAGGTCCTTGGTGTAAAAACAATCTACCATTTTGTCGAACAGGACTTAGAGTGTTTACTCCAGTTGTTTCTAGCCATTCTTTACTCCAACCTCTGATATCGATCCCGCTTGTTTCAGACATACAGGAAAGAAAGTCGTTCAGTACAGTGTTCTTCTCCGCATGCCTTTTGAAGTAAAGCCTCATCGCGTCTCTGAATTTTTCTTCTCCCACGTAATACATCAATTGGCGAAGAACGGATGCTCCTTTGGAATAAGAGATCCCGTCGAAATTGCTGATCGCTTCTAATGTATTTTCCGCTTTTCCTGCGATCGGGTGGGTGGTAGAGAGTTGGTCTTCTCTGTAGGCCCATTCTTCTCTTACATAAAAATGTTCTAATGCATCCGGGAAAATTTTCCCTTTGGACATGGAATAATAAGAAAGATAGTCCGCGAAACTTTCGTTTAGCCAAAGATCGTTCCACCATTTCATTGTGACCAGGTTTCCGAACCACATATGTACCATTTCATGATACACTGTATTCGCTCTGTTTAGGTATTCAGAATAGATCCTAGGTCCACGGAAAATATAACTTTCTGAGAATGTTACAGCTCCCACATTCTCCATGGCTCCCATATTAAATTCAGGCACGAATATCTGGTCGTATTTTCCATACGGATAAGGAACTCCAAAATATTCCTGGAGGAAGCCGAATGCTTCCTTGGTGATCGCAAATAAATTCTCCGCATCCATATATTTGGAAAGAGACTTTCTGCAGAATATCCTAAGAGGGATTTCTCCCGCCTTGTCTTCCCAAACCGCGTAAGGTCCTACGATCAAAGAGAATAGATATGTGGAGAATTTTTTGGTCTTATGGAATTTTATATTTTTGTAATTTCCTTGGCTCTCCTCCGATTTTGGGACTGTGTTATGGATATAAGTCCATTCCGAAGGTCCTGTGATCTCTAACTCGTAAGTCGCTTTTAGATCCGGTTGGTCGAAAGAAGGGAATAGTCGATGCGCTTCGAACGGTTCGAAGTCGGTATGCATATACTCCGCTTTGTCGGAAGGATCAGTAAATTTGTGAAAACCGGAACCGCTATGATCGAACGCATTTTTGTATTTTACTTTAAGTTCGTTTTTACCTTCCGCTAATAATTCTCCGGATAAGAACAGTGCGGAATCTTTTTTTTCGTAATTTGTTTCTTCTTTTCCGTTTAGCCAAAGGATCTCAATTTTTTTGGATACGAAATCCACTTTGAGTTTTCCTTTTTTGCCGCCAGTGTATACGAATCGGACGGTGGTTTCTCCCTCATATTCTTGGGATCCTTTTTCCAGCTTTAATTTTAGAGTGTAATCCACTTCGGAGATCTGTCCGGAGCGAAGCATTGCCTCTTGTTGGGTAAGAATATTATCCATGTTTAAACCGTTATATCCTTTAGATCCATTTTTCTAAGACGAGGTGCGATCGCAGTAACGATCCCTACCGTTAGAAGAGTGAGCGTTCCTCCTACAACCACGGAAGGAACCAGGCCGAATGCTTTTGCGGCCGCTCCAGATTCGAAGGCTCCCAACTCGTTGGAAGAACCTATGAATATATTATTCACTGCGGAAACTCTTCCTCTCATATGCTCCGGAGTATACATCTGAACGATTGTATGACGGATGACGACACTTACCATATCAAAGGAACCGCTTACGATCAAGGCCGCGCAAGAAAGATAAAAATTCTTAGAAAGTGCGAATACGATCATACAAAGCCCGAAACCGAATACACTACTGAGTAATATTACTCCTGAATTTGTTTTGGGAGGTTTTACAGCGATAAATAACGCGCAAAGCACCGCACCGATTGCAGGCGCCGACCTTAGAATTCCATAATATTCGGGACCCATTCCTAAAACTTCTCTGGAGAATGTAGGAACTAAAGCGACCGCTCCTCCGAATAATACGGCAAATAGATCCAAACTGATCGCTCCTAGGATCAATTGGTGACCGAACACGAACTTCCAGCCGGTTCCCAAACTTTTCCAGATGGATTCCTTCTCCCCTTGTTTTTCAGGAACAGGTTTAGAAGGTACAAGTAATAGAAGGAACAATGAGAATACCATGATGCAGAAGTCCGCAAGATATGCAGATTGCACACCGTTAAATCCTATGAGAAGTCCACCAAGCATAGGACCTAAAACCGCAGAACCCTGCCAAGCAACGCCGCTCCAAGTAGCAGCATTCGGAAAAATTTCCTTAGAGACTAACTGTGTTTGAAAGGCTGCGATGCTTGGGGAGAGAAATCCTCTGCAAATCCCTGAGAAGAAAATCACTGAATAGATTGGATAGACCCAATAGTCTTGGATGATCCATTCGAAACCAGGAAGAGTGAATAATAAAAGTAAGAAGGAACTAAAAGTCAAACCGGTCAAGGAAAGAGAAATGATCTTCTTTCTTGGGATAGTATCCACAACCAATCCGGAGAAAAGTGAAACTGCTACGTTAGGCACAAGCTCGGCAAATCCGATCAGACCCACAAAAAATGCGTCATGAGTGATATGGTCTATTTGCCAGAAGACCACGGTAGATTGCATAATAAATGAAAGTGTGACCAAAAATTTTCCGGCCAAAAAATTCCTGAATTCAGGAACCTGTAAAGAGATGAATGGGCTCGCGCTTGCGGATTTTGTCATGAGATAGTTCTACTTCTTCTTTTCCCCGTATTTTAAAAAGAATAATCCGAATGCTGCCACGACCATTCCGTGGTGTAGGATATTTTTCTCTAAAATTTCGGGGATTTTATTTAGAGGATATTGATACACTTCTATTTGTTCGCTTTCATCCAGATCCTGTCCACCTGGATGTGGATAGACATTTCTGGCGATATAAGTATGACACCAATTGTTCATAAAGGCGGGATTTGCGGAAACTTTACCTAAATATTCCCAATCGTCCGAGACAAAACCTGTCTCTTCTCTCAGTTCTGCCTGAGCGGATTCTAAGATAGAATTTTTTTCGGCAACCCCGCCTGGGATTTCCAGGCAATAAGAGTGCATGCCGTGTCTGTATTGATCGATCAGGATCACATTGTTGTCGGAGGTGAGTGCGATCACATTCACCCAATCCTTAGATTCTATTTTGAAAAAATTACCCGAGATCGTTTTGTCTGGGGAAACTTTAGGAATGGAGATTAATTCGAAAATCGGAGTTTTGATGAGGTGAGTTTTTTCTCCTTCTTTCCAGAGATTGGAATTCGGGAGGTAATTTTCTGGGCGGAATTCTTGCATATCTGCCGTTTCTTCCAGTTTTTTGAAATCCTTTCAGATTCGCAAACCTTTGCCTGTACTCGGTTGACAAGAAGAGAAAAATCAGGATTATGTCGCTTACAGCTAGGGCCGAAAAATCCAGATTTTTCGGATCCCGGCTTGTTTTTTGCCCTCATTAAATCGGATGAAAGAAGAAACGAATCAAAGTCTGGACCTGTTTTCGCATCTGGAAATTCCGGAACAAAAACCGGAGGAACCTGTACAAGATCTGCCATTGCTTAGCTTTTCAGAAAGTATTTCGGCAAAAGAAGAAGGTCCTCAGGTGGAAGGAACTCCCGCTCCTTCTCCACAAGAAGAAGTACAAGAGGAATCCTACGGTTCTTCTTTTTATGAAGAAGACGATTTCTCGGAACAAGAGCCCACAGAATTCGTTTCCACTCCTGTGGAAGTTTCCTTGGATTCCGAACCTTCTACTCCTGAAGAAAAACCTTCCGCTCCAAAAAGAAAGAGAGAAGAAAGACCAAAAGAGCCTAGGGACTCCGCTTCCATTTTCCAAAGTCTTTCTCCTGAGCAGGCCCGTGCAGTCCAAACAGTTCATGGACCACTTCTTATTTTTGCGGGTGCAGGTTCCGGAAAAACGAGAGTGATCTCGAATCGGATCGCTCATATGATCCAGGACCATCATATTCCTGCGGGAAAGATCGTTGCATTGTCCTTTACTAACAAAAGTGCAAAGGAAATGGGAGAGCGGGTCCGCAAATTGATTCCCAGAAATTTATTAAAAGGGATCGCTCTTTCTACATTCCATTCTCTAGGGCTTGGAATATTAAAAAAACATATCGAAAAGTTAGGATACAAACAACCTTTCCTTCTTCTGAACCAAGCGGACCAAGAGGGGCTTGTCACAGGAATGCTTGTGGCTCAAAAACTGGAGCCTAAACGTCCTCAGATCATGGAAGTTCTTTCCAAAATTTCCAGGATCAAAAACTCAGGACCGGATTATTTAGCGGATATGAGAACCTCTATGAACGAAGGGGATCTTCTGACTGCCTCTCTTTTTCATCAATACCAAGATACTTTAAAAGACCAGAACTCAATCGACTTCGACGATCTCATCCTTCTTCCTTCTAAACTTTTAAACGAGTTCGAAGAAGTGAGAGATGAATATCATAAGAAATACCAATACTTTATGGTGGACGAGTTCCAAGATACCAATCCGATCCAATACGTATTCTTAAAAGCGCTCATGGGAGAATCTGATAATCTATGCGTGGTTGGGGACGACGATCAGTCCATCTACGCATTCAGAGGTTCGGATGTGAGTTTGATCCTTGGATTCGAAAACGATTTTAAGGGTGCGAGCGTTATCCGTCTTTTGGAGAATTATAGATCCACTGACATCATTGTCTCTGCTGCGAACTCTCTTATTCGCCACAATCTTTCTAGGAGATCCAAAGAACTATTTTCCAAAGTTCCTGGTGCTCTCAAAGTGAAGTATGTAGAAAGAGCAGACGAAAAGGACGAAGCGGAATGGGTGGCCGAAAGTATCCGAGAAGAGATCATCAAACAAGCTAGAAAAGGAAGCCAGATTGCGATATTATTCCGCACAAACTTCCAATCCAGACCTTTTGAAGAAGCATTCAGAGCCAGGGAAATGCCTTATAAAGTTGTGGGTGGTTATAACTTCTTCGATCGTAAAGAAGTTCGAGATCTGATCTCTTATATCCGTCTCATTGCAAACCAAAAGGACGATGCATCTTTATTAAGAATTATTAATTATCCGAAACGTGGGATCGGCTCCGGATCCATTTCTCTTGTGCACGAAAAAGCGGCTCAGAATAAGGAATCTCTTTATGAGACATTATTCAGAGTATGTGAATCTCCGGATTTTATCCCGGACTTAAACCGTAAAATTTCTTCAGAGATCTATAATTTCGTAAATCTGATCGAAAAGGCTAAGAAGAAGTTCTCTTCTTCGCCTAGGCTCTTCTTCGCCTTACGAGAGTTAATTGCGGATTTGGGTCTGGAAAAAGAGATCATCCTTGAAGAGAAAGAGGAGAAGGTCGCAAAGGCACGTATTTACAATATGTCCGAGCTTGTGAATATGTTGGCATTCTTCGAAGAGAATAATGATTCAGGGGAAAAGCCCTCTCTATTCGACTTTATCAACCGTTTGGCGATGCTTATGGAAGATGAGCCTTCGGATGAGAAGGAAGACAACCGAGTACAGTTACTCACCATTCACCAATCCAAAGGTTTGGAATTCGAGTCTGTTTATGTCGTAGGACTGGAAGAGGGGATTCTGCCTTCCGGAAGGGCGACCGTAGAGGACCAATCGGTGGACGAAGAGCGCCGTTTGATGTATGTAGCGATGACTCGGGCGAAGAGGCATTTATGCTTGACAGGGGCCGCTAATCGCCGCAAATTTGGGGAGCAACTGGCCTCCGAGCCTTCTCGCTTCCTTAAGGAGATAGATCCGGAGACCTTGGACTGGCTTTCTAACGAGGAAACCAGGCAACAGGAAACAAGTGATTTCCTGCAAGAACTCGAAAAATTGAAAATCGGATGAGAAAATGAGTAAATATCTGACAATATTGTTTATCGGAGCTCAATTCCTCCTCTACTGTGCAAGTACACAAAAAGAAGGGGCGGTTTCCGCCAATTTAGAGACTCAGGTCCGAGCGGAAATCAAGGGAATAGACCAGCAACTAAGCGATCTACACCCTGAAGACAAAAGACGTTCCGAGCTACTCCTCCAAAAATCCAAACTCTACCTAAAAATCGAATCTTTCAAAGAAGCTTCTCTCGTTTTGAGAGAATTGCAAAACTCCAAAGAAGGTCGCAATCTACAACATTTGGACCATTATTTAGGTTCTGCTTACCTTGGGATCAACGACTATGATAATGCTATCGTTCATTTCCGTAAGTCGGACAATGTAGATCGCGATTTTGAGTCAGTTACCCGCAAGAAAATGTGGGCGAAAGCGTATTTTGAAGACGAGAAATACGGCCAGGCTCTCGGGATCTTAGGAAGAGCTTCCAGAGAGAAAAACTTCGAAAAGGATCTATTCTACTATGAAACTGTAGTAGTCAGCTTCTATAGAATTAAGGAATACAAAAGATGTCAGTTGGTTCTGGAAGAGGGATTACAGAAATTTCCGGAAAGCCTAGTACTGAAGGAAACCTCGGAGAAGATCAACCAGGTTCTCCAACGGTAATTCACTTCTCTTTTCCTCTCCCTAAAAATCCATTTTTTAAAAAGGACAGCGTTACATTCAGGATCGCTGTCCCATCTAAACTGTATCGATTCGTATCTTCTTCTTTTTTTAAGATACAATCTATCACTGAAAAACCTTCCTTTAGAAAGATATCCGTTGCACTGATTGTGGCCTTCCTACTTTTAGCTGCTGCAAAAGAAACGGCAGAATGGTACTTCGTCAGAAGAGTTCTGGATCTAAGAGGGGTCAAGGAACTCACACGAGGGTTCATCAACGAAGAATTGGATAGAGCAGTGACTCTTGGAGTCGTAGAATACGAATTCCCAAATCATGTATTCATAGAAGATCTAAAAATTTCCAGTGACGAGGACTTTGCTTCCCAGCGAATGATCTTCAAGGCAAACAAAATTGAATTATTATTAAGGGGTCTCTGGAAGGGACAACCTTCCGTAAAAGCGATCCGAGTGCGTAATGCACAACTGAGCATCGACTTGGAAGATAAGATCTCCGGAGAAATTCTATCCTATATTCATAAGATCAATATTCCCGAGATACGATTAGAAGATACAACAGTCACAGTCTATAAGGGAGGCAAGGTCCTTTTGGAGAATGTGAAAGGAATCGATTTTAATATCCGAAAGGAGGATACTAAGATCAATGTCCAAATTTCGGATTCTCTATTTCCTATTCCCGGTTTTAGATATGTGAACGGAAAGTTCAGCACGGATATAGGAAGCAAGAACATGAATCTGGAGATCTTGTTCAAAAATGCAAAGGCGGAAAATTCCGGAGGTTTGTATTCTGAATTCTCCCAATTTTATCCTAAAAAAGGAAAAATTTCGGGACATGCTATTTTAGAATCGGACGGGACCAATTTGAAGGTTCAGGGTAAAACAGAATTTTCTAATGTAAAAGGTATCGTTTTACAGGAACTTCCTTTACAGAGTGAAGTTTGGGAATGGAAAGATATTGATCTGGAACATGAATGGACCCGATCACAAAAAGGTGATGTATTTACCGAAGAACATAAGGTATTCACCGGAGAAGACAAACTCACTCTTCTAAAGTCCAAAAATGAAAAAGGACTTAAGTCTTGGGATTTGAGCCTTACTGTCCAGGACCTGGATGATATTCGAAATTTTCTGCCTGTTTCATCCGATCTGGAAACTTTGGGTGGAAGTTTAGATCTGCATTGGAAAGGGGCCGAGACCGGAAGTTACGGGGACTGGATGAAGTCGGAGGCAAAATTTTCTCTCCAAGACTTTAAATGGAAGGATCCATATCTTGATCTGGAAATTAAAGATGCGGAGTTGGGCTGGAATCTTTCAGGAATTTTAGAAGCAAAGTTGAAAGGAAAACAATTTGGTCTTCCTTGGTCTGCAAATCTCAAAGGCAAAACCGGTTACAAAAAGGGAGTGAAAGGGGACGGGACTTCCTACTTTCCTTTGATGGGAGAATATAATTTGGAGTTAGAAACTGATTCGATCGTTCTTTCTAACTTTTTTCCTTTGTATAGTTCCGTTCGCCAATGGGTTCGAGAAGATATCCATACCAGAATGGAAAAGTTGATCCCTGAAATTAATTTTACCAGAACTCCAATCTATAAGTATTTCTTAGAAAATCCTACAGGTAGTCTTAAGCTTATATCTAAGGAAGTGAAATGGGATTTCGGACTTTCTAGTATGGGAAAATTGGATGTTGGTTTGAAATTTGCACCTTCTCAATCTAGGTTAGATGCAAGTATTACCGGTTCCGGAACCGCAAAATTGAATTCTTATTTTACTTACGGTACTGATAATCCTTACTTTGGGATTGATTTCGAAACAATCAATTTACCCTGGGGAGTTCCTAGCTTTTCTTTCTGTGGTGGGGATTTGATCCCGGAAAGTTTAGACTCAGACGGAAATATTAGGTTTAATGGAAATAATTTCTTAGACATTCACGATAGGATTTACATCACCATAGACAAGGTGAAACTTTCGAATACGATCTGGAAAGGAAAGGGAGAATTTCCAGTACCTGTCCCGCCTAAGTTCGAGATGGGGTTCGATTATTGGAATCCAGGAAGTCCTCCAAAACGAAATGTTTATTGGAAAGGCGGTAACGTGAATGCAACTGCGAACTCTTATATAGATTCCGATTCCGTAAAATACTTTGTGACCGGAAATACATACTCACTTTCCAGCGAATCTAATTCGGCAGTTCCGATTTCTGCATTTGCGTTTAAGATCAAAGAGAACAGCCAAGGCTGTATTAAAGAGTAGAAGCCGGTTTTTCCTTTAAGAACTGAAGAATTGCTCTGCTCGCGTTTTTAGAACTATGTTCTTCGCCTAGGGAATCTTTTACAGAGCGGATCTCTTCGATCATTTGGTTCCTGTATTTTTTATTTTTCAGGATCGCCATTGTTTCTCTTACCGTTTCTTCCGGAGTACATTCCGCCTGGATGAGTTCCTTCACTGTTTCTCTTCCGCTCAGAATGTTAACAAGTCCTATAAAAGGTGTTCGGATGAGAAGTGCCGAGATAAAATAACTGAGTAAGCTGACTTTGTACAAAATCACCATCGGTTTTTCGAAATATACGACTTCTAAAGTAGCAGTTCCGGAAGTGACCAGGACTATATCCGAAATTTCAATACATCTCAAAGAACGATCGAATAAGTATTCTATTTTGATACCTGGATGAGCTTCTTCAGTTTCCTTAATTTTAGTTTGGATGAATTCTTCTTCTTTTACGTTAATATTCGGAATTAGAAAGCGTACATGCTTTTTGTCCGCTTCCGCCTCTTGGTGGATGAGTGTTGCTGATTGGAGCAATGTATCCAACATTCTGTGGATCTCTCCGGATCTGGAGCCGGGCATGAGAGTGATTGTTTGTAAATGAGCTTGCTGTTTTTCATCAATAGGGATCGGAGCTTCTTTTCGGATCTTCTCCTTAATCCTTTGAGCGATCGGATGTCCTACAAATACGGAACGAACTCCATAATCATCGTAGATCTTTTTCTCGAATGGGAATAATACCAGCATCAGATCTACTGATTCTCTGATCTTGTAGATCCTTCCAAAATTCCAGGCCCAAAGTTGAGGGGAAACATAGAAAATCACTTTGATCCCTAATTCTTTTAGTCTGGCTGCAAGTCTTAGATTGAAGCCAGGATAATCGATCAGGATTGCATGCGTGCAAGAACGCGCCACTGCTTCTTCTACCAATCGATCCATGAGTGCTTTTAAGAATTTGTATTTGAATAATACCGCAGAGAAACCGATTACAGAAAGTTCTTCCATATTCTCGATAGAATCGAAACCTTCTTCCAACATTCTGGGGCCGCCTATCCCGAAAAACGTAAGATCAGGATCGTGCTTTTTAAGTTCTTTTAATACTTCTGCACCGAGTAGATCGCCGGAATGTTCTCCGGCTAACATCATAAATACGGGAGAAGAGGATACGGAAAGGTTTTCCGTCCTTATCTTGTCTCCAGCCTTTTTAGACTTTAGGGAGCTTTTTTTGGGTAGAGTTAATTTTCGAGACGTTGCCACGGCCGATGCTCAAGATATGGATTTTCAATTTTTCTGCAAGGTTAATAAATTCGGAAGGATTTACAATTATGGTCTCTCCTTCTCGAAAAGCGAGAGTATCACAGTTATTCTCGCTCATTACTTTTAAGGTTTCAATTCCGACTGTAGGTAGATCAAATCTAGGGTCTTGGCTGGGTTTGGAACTTTTACAAACGACTGCCTTTCTTTTTTTGGCGAAACTTCCGCCTCTTCGAATTGCCTGGTCGGTTCCTTCTACAGCTTCTACCGCTAATACGGATTTATCCACAACTACCACTGCTTGGCCGATGTCCAGGTGAGCGATCTTCTCCGCATATTCCATCCCGAATATCACGTCCTCTACCTGCTTTTTGTCTAAGGACCTTTTGGTATAACGTCCTTCCGGAAGCAGTAAGGATTTGAGATAGGTCATTTGAGAAATGATATGAATTCCTTGTCTTTCGAAATCTTCCGCTACTGTTTTGAAAATAGAATAGTCGTGCCTATTCACCATTCTGGCGAGTAGTGCAAGAGCCTTTAGATCAAAGTTCAGACTTTTAAAGATGATCTCTTTTTTAACTTTTCCTAATAGAAGAAGTCTGTCTATCTGATTGGCTTTGCATGCTTTTAATAGTCCGCCGATCTTAGCGATCCGGATCGGGACGACTCTGTCTGGATAATTTCCAGGAGTAAAATCGGACTCGGCTATGGAAAGAAAGAACGGGTCTTCCCCGGCAGCCAAAGCCTCTCTCATTCCTATCTGGGGAAGATTTCCTCCTCCAGCTAATATTCCTAAACGTCCCAAACTTAGTTGGATGAAGAACCGGAAGATCCGGTAGAAGGTTCGGAACTTTTGGAAGAAGATTTATTATCCGTTACGTAGAATCCGGATCCTTTAAAGATAATCCCTCCTACATTGGAGATCAATCTATCTACTTCTCCACTTTTACCGCAAAGAAGGCAGGTGGTGATCGGGTCGTCCTTCATAGATTGAAAATGTTCGAAAGTTTGTCCGCAAGCCTTGCATCTATAATCGTAAGTAGGCACTGATTTTCCTCGCTAGATCAATGATCAAAATAAAAACTTAAATTGAAACGCTGCCGCATTCGAATCGGATCTTTTGTCCGCTTGTTGCAGGCAGAGTTTGAATAGAACTCCATCCGTAGAGGTTAGTTCTTCTTCAGGAGAGATTCCTTGTAATACGGTTTTTTCTCCTACTAATAGAGACGCCGAAGTAGTTCCATTTGCAGAAAAAATTCCAAGTTGGAAACGTTTCTTTCCACCTGAATTTCCAAGTATATACTTGTTCCTATTGATAGAAATACTCTCTCTGTCAAGGTCGATTTGGTAAGCAGACTTCCACTCGCCAGGTCTTCCTGAATATAGTTTAAAAATCGGAACAGGCTCTTCTCCGCTTAAATTTGCGGTTAAAAATTCTAAAGACCTAAAGGGTTCTTCTACGATCCTGCAGATCTCTTTATATTTTCCTGTTTTAGATCTATGTAAAACGATCCCGTAATCTCCATCCAAGGCTAACTTTTCTGTGGGGATATATTCTCCATGAAATCCTGGAGGGACTTTATCTTCTGTCCAAAACGCAAAGTCCCAGGCCTGACTTTTTTCGGATTGGGAGAATTCTGTAAATGTTTCTTCGGCCTTCGAAATTGGATAAGGATCTTCTTCTAAAAAATGGGAGAAGATCCAGCCAGAGATTTGCAATTCAGGAATATATACTTGGACCCAATTTCCTTTTCTTCCTTGTACAGTTTCGGAACGAGGGTCTTTGTCTAATGCGTAAAGTAAGATCCCTTTTTTCAAGCGTGCCTTGCCTGGGTTCTCCGTTCCTGGACCGGTCCTAAGATTTGTATTCTCTCCGGTGTTCTTAAATCTAGAGCCAAGTAATGTAGAATCCTCTCTTACTGAAAGAAAACCTAATAGTTCGGAAAGTTTGTTTTGATCTCCATCTGAAAGTTTGGTCTCTCTTCTTAAAACTTTTTTCAATACGGAAGAATAGTAAGAAATTCCTAATGTGACAGGATTACTTCGTATCAGTTCCTTTAAGTCTCGCAAGAATTGAATATCGTCTTCCCATTCTCCTGCGATCTCTACTCTGGAGAGAATTGCTTTTTGTCTCCAATATCCTCCGGGTCTGAGTTGTAGTACGAAAGGATCCTCGAATACAGGAAATTCTCCTGTAGATTCAAGAGACTTATCGGATCCGATCCCATTTTCTTTCTGGAGTCTTGCGGAAATTTTGGCTCTGTCTTCTGAGTCTTTGGAGATCAGTTCCGCGTTCAATCTTAGGATAGATTGGGAACCGTAAAAAAGATCTTCCGGAGTAGGGGCGGTCGATCTTTTTACCAGGGAGATCACTTTCTCCCATTTTTCCTTTTTATAATATTCGTAAATAGTGTCGGATGGTTTGGGCCAAAAGCGAATGGTAAGCCAAACGATCAGCCCGAATAATACGATCCCGAATATAGATAGGAAGAATCCGCGTTTCAATGAGAACTATCGGACCTTTTATTCCAAATTTGGAAGAAGTTTTTCCGCATCCAGATCGAATCTTTCCAAAAGCATATTCTTAGCAATATAGTATCTCATAAGATCTATATTGAAATTCACTTTTGCCTGAGTAAGGCTGAGCTGATCTCTCACCAAAGTATCCAAAGCGTTCTTAACTGCGACAGCATCCGCTCTTCCTTGTTGGAAGCTTCGGACCACACCGTTATAATAGTTTTGGGTCTCTTTTTCGGTGACTATAGAGTTTTTATAAATTTTATAACTAGCTTCTAATGAGTCGATCCTTCCTCTCAGATCGTCCCTTACTTCATTCTTAACTTCGGTCTCTTTCAGAGTCGCTTGGCGAACTCCTATCTCGGTGTCTCTTCTTCCTGCAGCCACTCCCTTATCGAATAATGGATAAGAGAAGCTTACTTTTCCGTTGAAGTCTTTGTAACGCGCAGACTGCACACCGTCTGTTGCGTCTGTATAATTTTTATCAGGGCTTGTGATCGTCTGAGCCTGTGAAGAAGCGGACCCGGAAAGTGTAAGAGTAGGTAACTGATCACTTTTTGCGTTCTTTAGCATAAGTTCAGCGATCTCTTTTTCTCTGACTGCGTTTAGATAATCCGCTCTCTTTTTGTAAGCGATGTCTAAGTCTTTGTTGTAGTCAGGCTTCTCAGGAATTTCTTCCATAAGGTCTGTTTCTTCGGAAAGATCCGAGTCGCTCTCTAATTTTAACGTACGAGCTAATTTTCTTTTTGCCTCGTCTTTTTGGACGACTGCAGTTTCTAATTGGCTATCTGCCTGTGCGAGTAATGCGTTCCATTGGTTGACTTCGAATCCTTCGGAAAGTCCTAAACCTTGTTTACGCACTGTAAGATTTCTAATATTGCTTACGTTCTCTTTTAATCTGCGGAACGTTTTTAAGGACTGTAATTTAACGGAATAATCCCAGAAATCCACAAGAGATCCTACGATCGCTTCCGAGATCTGCAAAGAGACCTGACTTTTAGCCATTTCTTTTTGGTTATCCAGGATCTTCTCCTGGTTTCTTCCTTTGTAACCGAATGAGTTCTTTAATAAATCTTGGGAAACTGTAGCAGTGATAAATCCTGTATAAAGAGGAGGAAGTGCTAATCCCGCGAAACTTGCAGTAAGCGGGTTACTCTTATCTTCAAAGGCGTTCGAGTCGAATCTTCTATTTCCTGCTTCTAACTTGAAATAGGTTCCGGTAGTTCGGATCGTTTTTTCAATCCCACCTTTGATCGTATCATCGGAAGTTTTTGTTCCGGTAAAGACGTTGTTCTGGTTCAAAGGAAGAACTGTTTGTCTGAAACTTCCGTCAGCTACTAATCTCCAAGAATATTGGGACTCTGCTTTTAAGTAGCTCGAATCTGTTTTTGCTAATTCGTATCTTAGGTTCTGTAATTTGAAGTTACTATCGAGAGCCCTTTTGACAGTCTCTTCGGTAGTTAACTTCAGGACTTTTCCGGATTTATTCTCTTGGGAGAATACTCCGGAAAAACCTGAAAGGAGGATGAGGCTCGAAACCAAAAAGACGGAGATCGTCTTACCACTTATTGTTTTGGTCCAAAAATTCCCATTTTCTAATTTCATAACCTTTCCTCCCGATCTAAAGTATTAGTTTAACCTAATGCTTTTTTCATTTTTTCGCCGACTTCGGCGATAGATTGGCAAACAGAAATGCCTGCCTCTTGCATAGCTTTCATTTTGGAAGAAGCTGTTCCCATTCCCCCGCTGATGATCGCGCCCGCATGCCCCATCCTTTTTCCAGGAGGAGCAGTTTGGCCTGCGATAAAGCCTACTACAGGTTTTTTGACATTCGCTTTGATATAAGCGGCAGCTTCTTCTTCGGAAGTTCCACCGATCTCTCCGATCATTACGATACCTTTAGTTTCAGGGTCTTCGTTCAGAAGTTTAACTGCTTCAGTATGGTTCATTCCCGGGACCGGGTCTCCACCGATACCGATCACAGTGGATTGACCTAATCCGTGTTGGCTCAACTGTGCAACCGACTCGTAGGTTAAGGTTCCAGAACGGGAAACGATACCGATACTTCCTGCTTGGTGGATGAAACCAGGCATGATTCCCATCTTTACGTTATACTTAGGAGAAATGATCCCAGGGCAGTTCGGTCCGATCAGCCTGGTTTTTGAATTTCTTAAAGCGCTATATACTTTAAGCATATCGTGAGTTGGAATTCCTTCGGTGATACAAACCACAAGAGGGATCTCGTTGAAAATTCCTTCTAAGATCGCATCCGCTGCGAATGGAGGGGGAACGAAAATGATAGATGCGTTTGCACCTTCTTTTACGATTGCGTCTTTTAGACTATTGAATACCGGAACCGCTTTTCCGACTAAGTCCGCTTTTTGCCCTCCTTTTCCGGGAGTGACTCCGCCTACCACATTGGTTCCATATTCGATCATCTGCTGGGCATGGAAAGAACCTTCTTTTCCGGTAATACCCTGTACTACGACTCTCGTATTGTTATCTACTAATACTGCCATGTTATATTAAGTTAACCTTATGTTTTTTATTTAATGGCTTCCGCCACTTTTTTGGCCGCGGTGCGAAGATCCTCTTCCGCGATGATGTTCAGACCGGATTCGTTTAGGATCCTTTTTCCTTCTTCTGCGTTGGTTCCTTTCAAACGGACCACTAACGGAACGTGGATGTTTACCGCTTTCGCAGCTTCGATGATCCCCAGAGCGACTCGGTCACAACGAACGATCCCCCCGAAAATATTCACAAAAATCCCTTTAACGTTCGGATCACCTAGGATCAGTTTGAATCCGTTGGTAACAGTAGTAACGTTTGCTCCACCGCCTACGTCTAGGAAGTTAGCAGGTTCGGCTCCGGCAAGTTTCACGATATCCATAGTTGCCATTGCAAGACCGGCACCGTTAACCATACAGCCGATGTTTCCGTCTAACTTAACGTAGTTGATATTGTATTCGCTAGCTTGTACTTCTAAAGGATCTTCTTCGGAAATATCTCTGAATGCAGCGTTTTCAGGATGGCGATAAAGAGCGTTCTCATCCAGATCCATCTTACAGTCACCTGCGATGATCTCGTTCTCTTTAGTAAGGATCAAAGGGTTGATCTCTAATAAGGATGCATCTTCTTTAATATACGCATTGTAAACGGAAGTAAGAAGAGCCTTGAAAGATTTATGAGATTCAGTAGGAAGTCCCAAGTCAAAAGCAAGTTGAGAAGCTTGGTTAGGCTGTAATCCGATCCCCGGATCGACAGCGATCTTTAGGATCTTTTCAGGATGAGTTTCCGCTACTTCTTCGATCTCCATACCGCCTTCGGTAGAAGCCATGACGATTGTCTTGCGGATCGCGCGATCTAATAAGATACTTAAATAAAATTCCTTTGCGATATTGATCCCTTGCTCCAAGTAAACTTTCAGGACTTTTTTACCTTCAGGTCCAGTTTGAGGAGTGATAAGTTGCATGCCTAGGATCTTATCGACAGCGGCTAATGCGTCTTCTTTGGTTTTAGTAACTTTAACTCCGCCGCCTTTTCCTCTTCCACCTGCATGGATTTGGGCTTTTACGACTACAACAGATGCTCCCGTTTTGGAAGAAACTTCTTCGTGGGCTTTTGCACCGTCTTCTTTTTTATCAATTACTACGCCGAAAGGAACTTTGGCGTTATGGCGTCTCAGGATTTCCTTGGCCTGGTACTCGTGAATTTTCATGAATCAACCTTGTTTTTTGGATGTGAGTTCAGTTTGGAATGCTTTTTCTAAGGATTTTACCTGGAAGAATCCTGTCCATCCCCTTTCAGTAGGAGTTCCCACAAGCGCCTTGAAATGAAGGAACGAACCGTTGTCCAAGTTCTGTGAAATCCTCGACGATTTTGCGCCTTTGCATTTGAGCCGAAATCTATCTAGTTTTTATTTCGCGCGAAGTCACTAAGAGTGAAAGGTCTTGGTTTTACTTGAGGAGTTCCTTCCCCGTGAAATGAAAGGGACCGAAACATTTTTGTGCTAATACTTTGGAAATAGGGGCAATATATTTTCCGCTATTACGTCTTATTTTCTGCTATATTGTATATTTCGGCTGATTTTTAGGATCATTCTAACTAGAAAAGGCTAACTCGTGGTTTGCCACGTTAGGAGAAATATACATGAAGGTGATCTATATTGGGCTGGTACTCAGCTTTATTTCGGGGGCATTTGTCTCCTGTGATTCAGGAGGTGGAGATTCGAATTCCGCTTTGGCGGTTCTGGCCGGTTTTGGAAATTCCATTCCGGTTAGTTCTGCTTCGGATTTAACAAATGAATCTGCAGCTTCTTATGATGATAATGAATGGGGGTTAGTCACTGCTTCCCGTTTGGAATCTTGGGTAAGCGATTGGCAAAACCAAAAGCCTTCTCATATCAGCGGTAAGCTTGTGATCTTACAAAGTAGTCTCGCCAATAATTTTTCGGGGGATACAAGTGGGAGATCCTTCATCAAGTCGGACAATTCAAATGGTGTCTATGTGTATCATCTGGACGATTTCCAAGCTGGATTTCGTTTTAACCAACAGAGAAATACAGGTCTTATCCGTAACTCGGTTCGTTACCAAGCAGACGGATCCACTGTGGATCAGTGGCTGAAAGTATACGGGATCAATTTAAGTACGGACCTGGTAGTTTTCGCTGTAGGATCTGCGAACAATAACGGAACCGCTTATACGAACGGAAGTCAAACTCAGGATATTACCAGAGGAATTTATTGGCTTAGATATTGGGGAGCGGATATCAAACATCTTGCAATCCTGAATGGAGATATCAGGACCAATTTTACGAATGCAACGTATCTTTCTGCGACCAAGGATACTCCTCCGAATGCGAACGGGAATTTTAGCGTTAAACAACTGAAGGTAGATAATACGATCATCACTCTTACCTTAGAGGATATCATTAAGATTGTGAAAAATAACGGTAACGCTTCTATTAGTGGGCTTACTGGAACTCAGATCATTGTGGATGCAAGACCCACCGCTCAATACGATCAAACTGTTGGGATTACAAATACAGGAGCAAATCATATTACGACAGCTTGGAATGATTCGGGTGCGCCAGCTGCAGGTGTGAGTGGAACTCCTAAGAAGTATGTTTTGTTTGAAACCAGGATCAAAGGAGCAAAAACATTTCCTTGGGCTTCTTTATTGGATACTTCGGCTACAGGTTATAGATTTAAGGATAAGGTAACACTTGCAGGTATTTTTGCGAACACTGGAACAGGTGGAGCGAGTTATACTGCGGGAGCTACAATCGTTTCCCAATGTAGGACAAATTTTGAAGCACAAGTGAACGGATTTGTTTCTCAAAATATATTAGGATATCCTACTGTATTCTACGACGGCTCTTTAGTGGAATGGACATCTCTTGTTGCGAACTATCCTGACTCTACGGAAGGAACTAGCTTTAATAAACTTTCCTTAACTTCTCCTTTTAGAACGGATACTTCCGATTTGAGTTATGCTCCGAGTGGGACTATCAATTATAATTCCTATGCTTCCGGCGGAACTGCAAGCCCTTATGTGACTGTTGCTCAAGCGGATATCGATCCGACAGCAACCACAACTCGTAAGGCCCAATTAGAAGATAAGGCTTATAAGTATTAGTTTGAAAAGTTATCTGGGCTCCGGGGTTTCATAACAAAAAGATTCCCCGGAGAGGGGGTAGCGCAAGGACTCCAGATTCGCAGCTCATCTGGGTCCTAGTCTCGCATTCGGAGCAACACCGTTGCTCCTCTATGCTGCGACTGGGGAAGTCATCCCCCTCAATTATATTTTAGAGTGAAGAAAGGATCGCTAGATCCAAGGAGTAAGCTCCTCCACCGGTGATCGCTAATGCAATCGCAAGTCCGATAGCCAATATTTGGAATTCGTAACCTTCTCCTTTTTGAGCTCCGAACCAGTTGATAAAAAATCCATGTTCTCTATGAACGAGTAGGGCTGCGCCTAACATGATGATACCGATAGAAATTGCGGAGAATCGTGTGACTAGTCCTAGGATCAATGCCACGGAACCAAAGGATTCACCTATTATGACTAAGAATGCGATGATCCCTGGAAGTCCTGCAGTTTGGGTGAAATAACCGTAGGTTCCTTTGAATCCATAACCGCCGAACCAACCCAATAGTTTTTGAGCGCCGTGTGGGAAGATTACGATCCCTAGGGTTAGTCTTAAGACTAATGGAACGATATCGTTGCTGGTTGCTAAAAGTGTTTCTAACATTTTGAATACTTCCTTCTATTAATTTAGGAATTAATAGTTTATTGTTAAAGTATATTACTTTGAATATGAAGTATTTCTTACAAGTTTTTTTCACTAAGGTCGGCCAGAAATCGGAAATTTTTTCAGGTAGGAACTCCCGACTCTAAGCGAGGGTGAGATAAACTGTCTTGAATTGCCAATTCGACTGGATTTTTTCGACTTTTAGAGATGATCAAAATATGATTCCATGGCCCAGTTTATTGGTCTGAATATTTAGTAAAATTCAATATAGCAGAATTTAATCTGTTATTTATGAGGATCGGATTTGCGATGGTCTTTGAGATCTGTCATTGAATTCGGAAAGGATCGGGAGCGAAGATGTCTGAAATATTCCATTGGATAATCTCTGTTTTATTTTTAGGATTCGTTCTCGGATTCCCACGGCTTGCAGGAAGTCTTTCCAAGAAGTATAAATGGCTCGGGTTTTTAGGCCCTGTAGTTCTATGTTATGCTTCCGGAATTATATTAGGTAACTTGATCCCAACCGATTTTTTGCCTAAGAAGATCGCAGAAACAATTTCTGAAATTTCTATCCCGATCGCGATCCCGCTCTTACTCGCATCTTCCGATTTTGGGCAAGGGATCAAAGAAGCAAGACTTGCATTGTTCTCCTTCTTTCTTTCCTGCATTGCTGTTGCGATTTCATCCGTTTCCGTAGGACTTTTCTTAAGCTCCTTACATCCTGAATCTTCTAAAATAGGCGGAATGCTTGCAGGTTTGTATACAGGAGGCACTCCGAATTCGAATGCGATCGGTTTGGCATTGGATACCGGCAAGGCAACGATTGCACTCGTGAACACAGTCGATCTTTTGATTGGCGGAACTTATCTTTTGTTCCTTCTCAGTTTTTCCAAGAAAGTATATTCTATTTTTCTAAAGCCTGAAGTTGTGAGCGGGGAAGAAGTTGATATAGTATCTGAAATACAGGTTTCTCCTAAAAATCCGGTATTACGTTTATTGATCGGAATTGTTCTCTCCGTTTTAGGACTTGCGGCTTCTCTTGGGATTTCTCAAGCGATTTTAGGAACTTCTTCCGCACCTTTGATCCTCTTGGGGATCACTACCTGGGGAATTGGGATCTCTTTTTCTAAAAAGGTGAGAAGTTTGAATACTTATCCGGTTGGATATTATTTTATTTTAATATTCTCCGTTGCCATCGGATTTTTGGCGGATTTTGGAAGTTTGGTTAAGGGGGCCTCCGGTGTGCTTTTAATCGTTCTCGCAACCATGTCGATTGCGATCCTTCTTCATTTGGTTTTTGGGATTTTGTTTAGAATTCCAGTGGATACTTGGATTATCACTTCCGTTTCCAGTATTTACGGTCCTGCGTTTGTGCCTTCTGTTGCCACGGCGATAGGTAATAGAGGTGTGTTGATCTTGGGGATTTTGACCGGTTTGGTCGGGTATGCAGTAGGAAATTATCTAGGTCTGGCGGTGTATTGGTTCTTGGCGAGGTAGAGAAGGGGATTCTAAAGGGTGAGGTGTGGAATTTTCATTCCGGGCGAATAGATGAGAATCGGATGTTGGAATTCCAACAAGCGTTGTAAGTGGAAATTTGGATTGTAATTTAGGGAATTTTCGTATATGGGGGAATGGCTTCTCCCACAAGCCCACCTCCTCCACCCGAACTCGGGTGGGGGCGATCTCCATCCCCACGTTGGAGTTCCAACAACGGGGAAGACCACGCGTCCGGCGCAGAAAGAACTTAAAGATTTTTTAATATCTCTCGGATCAGTTCTCCCGTATCTGTGAAACTTTGTTTTTTTAGGATCTTCTCCACTTCCTTAAGAGCGGACTTGTCTTCGAAGCCTAATTGAACGAGTGCTTGGACTGCTGTTTCTTTAAATCGATCTTCTGGAGAAGGAAGTTTCTCTTTGGAAGTTTCCGGGATAGACGGATCTTCTGAGCCAGCTTCTAAAAACAATTCTAGTTTTTTTAGGTTTTGTTTTACTTCGAAAAAGATCTTTTCAGAGGTTTTGGCTCTGACCTTGGGGATTTTTTCCAAGTCCTTTGCTTGTCCCGAGGAAGCGATCTTATGTAATTCCCAAGGACTGAAGAAGGAGAGGACTTTCAGTGCAGTCATTTCTCCTATTCCATGCAGGCCCTTCATCACTTTAAAAAATTCTTTATCTCTTTCTTGCAGGAATCCGAAAAGTTTTTGTCCTCTTTCGTTGATGGAATGATGGATATGCAGTCTGACTTCTTTTGCAGAAGTTTGAAATTCTTTCAGTTCCCAATAGGTCTTGAAGGAAATTACGATTTCATAAGTAACTCCGTGAACATCTAGGTACACGGAGCCTACTTCCAGTTTTCGGATGGAGCCTTGGAGACCGGAGATCATGTCGGGAGAGTTTAAAAAGTGATGCCTGCGGAGGCAATCATTTCCACAAATCCGAAATTCTGTGTGGCACGGTCCTTGGATTTTCCGTTGGTATAAATGCTGGTCAGATCTATATATCCGCCTTTTGCTCCGAATTCAAAGAAGAATGATTTGAATAAGTCGATCCTTAGCGCTGAATATCCGGAAACTCCGTATCCGGAAAGGTGGAATCTATTATTATGACCTTCTCCAAATAGTCGAACATCACTTCTGCAAACTACCGGTCCTGCTCCGACTGAGCCCACTAAACTGAATGCGTTCTCTCCGTTGGGAGAAACCCAGAGTGGAGCTATATATCCTAGATCTACGAATAGATAATTGAGTCCGTCAGTATGTTCGAATTTCAGGAAATCAGGAGTGATATTGACTGTTTCTCCTCCATGGTATCCTGCGAATTGGTTTATATTATTCGGAAATAATAATGCGTAAGGTGCTGATTCGAAAGAAGTATGTAATCTTCCGTTTTCTATCGCCAGAGGATCTATATACCCGCTGATACTTGCGGCCTGTCCTCTGGACATTACATATTTCATATGATCTTGTCCGAATGCGATGAACAGATTGTCAGTTAAATAATAAGTAAGTTTAAAATTGTATTGAGGGATTTCCCAGAGAGAAGGGTTTAAATAGACGTCTGTAGAAAATGTTTCCGGTTTATCTCTGGCAACCACGTCTTTTACCGTGAAAGAATATCCAGGTCCTTTGAAGTTAATATCACTTTGGGTATAAGAATCCCTGTTGTATCCCCATTGGAAGGACCATCTGCCTTTTCTTTGGTCCACTCTTCTTTCTAATTTTTTTACTTCTTCCGGTTTTGAAGTCTCTTTCGCTTGGGCAAGTTGTAATGGAGTGAGTTTTTCTTCTCCACCTACGGCAAACAAAGAAGTAGAGAACGTGAGTAGTATTATAATAATATAATGTATGAAAAATGACGATTTAGTTTCAGATCTCATTTTGGACGGAAGCCTCCGGGATACAGTTCTATGCCAGAATTCAGGAATAGTTCCGGGAGGCACCTTTTTTTCTTAGGATAGAAATTTCCTAATCATTCCAAATCTATACCGGTGCCTATAGTCCAAGGTACAATTTTTACGCCGTCCTTAGTTCCCCAGGAAACTCCGTCGGAAGGAGGATAGATCCCTTTCGTATCCGGAGAAGAAGGAAAAGATAGTCTTTGTTTGAGGTCCAACATAGGCTCCTTAGGAAGATCATCCCCTAAGGGAAATGTCCCCCAATGGATAGGTGCAAATGACTTAGCATTTAGATCCTTGGATGCGATCAGCGCTTCTTCCGGTCCGATATGCGCGTATTTCATAAACCATCTAGGCTTATAAGCCCCGATAGGAAGAAGGGCAAGGTCGACAGGTTTTCCCAAACGTTCTGCGATATTCTTAAAATGAGAAGAATATCCTGTATCTCCTGCAAAGTAGACGATCTTTCCTTGGGCCTCTAAAGAATAACTTCCCCAGAAGTATTGGTTCGTATCAGTGAACCCCATTCTACTCCAATGATGCGCGGGAAGGAATGTGATCTTCACAGATTCTTTGCTACTAATTTGGCCCAACTCCTGAGAAATCGTTGGTCCCAAATTTTCTTCTTCTGAAAAGGATTTCATTCCAGAGGGAAGAAGGATCTGTAAGTCCGGATTTTTACTTCTTAGATAACGTAATGTATCTCTGTCCAGATGGTCCCTATGAGCATGACTTACTACTACGAAATCCACAGTCGGAAGATCCTCTTTTGGGATAGGAAGTTTAACCAACCTGCTTACTAAGATAGGAGATTCAAATATTGGATCTGTCAGAACGTTTACAGTTTTTCCATTTTTAGTAGAAGAGATCCAAACCGTAGCGTGTCCGAACCATACCACTCTGACTTTTCCTTCGGGAGCGAGTAAGTCTTTTGAGTTTCTTTCTAATACAGTAGGAAGTTCCTCCGTAAGTCCTTCGACTGCGGGAGGATCTTTGGGACCCAAGACCTTCCAACGTAGGATAGCCAAGGGAGACTTTCCTTGTAACTCTTCATCCGGATCTAAATTATGATATCTGCCTTCTCTATAACTGGGGGATTTTATCCTATCCGGATCCAGGGGAAAACAATAGAAAAATGAAAATGCGAGTACGAGTGCCGCAGAATGGAAAATTAAACTCATATTGTTGTTTTGGACCTCTTGTAACATTTTTGGAGCCGAATTTTTTCTAAAAGAATGGGATCTATTCAATTTATTTCTTATTCTTCTTCGTTTGTATAGGATCGATACATTTTTTTTCAAACCGACCGATGTCGCCACTGCATAGTTTAGCAGGTTGCTTGCAGAAAATTCCGCTCTCACCCGATCTATCCTAAATGGAAGCTTCTATCCAGATCAGAGACCTCCCGTTTGCGAAAAACAGAACACTTTCGCTTACGGTCTTATTTCTATTTATCAGCTTCCATTATTTGTTACCTTTGGGACTCTTATTGGGTGGCTTTTCGTATTGGATCGCTTGGGTGTTTGCCGCAACATTGGGGCCGGTGTCTTATACTTTTTGGAATTTGATCCATGAAAGTATTCACGGGAATTTTTCGAACGAAAGAAAACAGAATCATTTTTGGGGAAGGTTACTTTGTATTGTGTTCGGGGCTCCTTATTCCGTTCTGAAATGTAGTCATCTGATGCACCATAAGTTCAATAGAGAGCCTGGTGATCGGATAGAATTTTATGATCCGAATTCTTGGAAGCCAAGATGGTTCCAAAGTTTGAATTATTATTTCAGAATTACTGTGGCGACTTACATTTTTGAAGTAGGGACAGGGCTTTTACTTTCTCTCCCTTCTCGTTGGACAAAACCGATGGTGGATCGTTTCGTTGAGTATCCGATTGAAGAAGGTTTCTTTAAGTGGATCTATCGTCCTGAAATTTTGGAAGAATTACGAAAGGATGTTTTTTGGATTTTGGTCTTTTATATTCCTTCTTTTTGGTTGTTCGGAAGCGACTGGCCTTTGTTGGTATTCCTGCTTTTGAGCAGGTCCTTTTTTATATCATTTTTTGATAATGCTTATCATTATGGGAGAGAAATTAATGATAAAAATTCGGCCTTTAATTTAACTCTACCCAAAACGGTAAGCGCGTTTTTTTTACATTTTAATTATCATAGAATTCATCATAGATTCCCAGGATGTTCCTGGGACCGATTACCGAAACAGATGGAGGTTTGCGGAGAAACCTGGGATAAAAGTTTTATGGAACAAGCATGGAGCCAATGGGGCGGGCTCTTAGAACCTTTGGATGGGAAAATTTCTAAATAAAAAGAAAAATATATGAGAACGATAATACAATCTTTCATTCACAATAGACTCTTCATGTATCTTGGAGTCATATTCATTGTTGCTGCGGGGGGAATGTCCCTTTGCGGTTTACGCAGAGACGCTTTTCCTAATGTGGATATGAAGCAGCTCGTGATCACCACAAAATTCCCGGGAGCTTCTCCTGCGGATGTGGAATTACGGGTAACGTATCCTATTGAAGAAAAGATTAAGGAGATAGACGGGATAGACGAGATCCGTTCCTTCTCCCGTAACTCTGTTTCCGATATAGATGTTCGTGTCAGCTTAGAAGAGACGGATCCGGAAAAAGTTTTGGATGAGATCCGAAGAGCAGTAGACAATGCGATCTCCGATTTTCCTCCGCAAGTGACGGAAAAACCTAAAATTACGGAAAGAAAATCAGGGTCCTTCCCGATCATGGACTTCTCCGTTTATGGCGGTAAGGACGAGATTGAGCTTCATACAATCGCTGAATTTATAGAACTGGAACTTGAAAAGATACCAGGAGTAGCAAGAGTAGATGTATTCGGAAAACGTGATAGAGAATGGCATATTCTTGTAAATGCGGACAGACTGAAACAATACCAATTGGATCTTTCCGATATAACTCGGACGATCCGTACTCGGAACGTAAATTTACCTGCGGGTTCCGTAGATTCAGAGAATGCATTCGATCTAAGAATTGACGGAGAATTCAAGAATCCGTCGGAGATCGGGAAAATCCCTGTCAGGACCAATGATATATTCTCCACTGTTCGTATCGGAAATCTGGCAAGGGTAGAGGATACATTCGAATATCCAAGATTTCTTGCGATCGCGAACGGGCAACAAGGCTTAATCCTTTCCGTGATCAAAAAGGAAAGGGCGGATGCGATAGAAGTCGCAGACAATGTACAAACCAGATTGAAAGAACTTGAAAAAGTTTATCCGGAAGGCATCAAAACATTCAAATTAAATGATGAAGCAAAAAGGACCAAGAACAGATTAAATGTGGTCTCTTCTAATGCGCTCATCGGATTTTTGATCGTTTTTGGGATTTTATTTTTGTTCTTAGATTTCAGGACCGCGACTCTGACCTCAATGTCATTGCCTCTTTCGATGCTCATGACATTTGCGGCGCTTCCGTTCTTCGATGTTTCCTTTAATATGATCTCAATGATGGGGCTTATCATTTCTCTCGGGATGTTAGTGGATAACTCCATCGTAATTTCGGAAAATATCTATACTTATCTAGGCGAGAAGATGGACAAAACTTCTGCGGCCTTGAAAGGATCCACTGAGATGTTGGTGCCGATCTTCGGATCATATCTCACTACCGTGGCGGCATTCCTCCCGATGCTGTTCATGGCTGGGATCATGGGAAAATTCATTTGGCAGATCCCACTTGTTGTGATCATTGCGCTAACTGCGAGTTTGATCGAGTCATTCTTATTT
Organism: Leptospira johnsonii; assembly: GCF_003112675.1. Classification (NCBI taxonomy): domain Bacteria; kingdom Pseudomonadati; phylum Spirochaetota; class Leptospiria; order Leptospirales; family Leptospiraceae; genus Leptospira; species Leptospira johnsonii. The sequence continues at coordinate 98,962 of NZ_BFAY01000001.1, forward strand.
CTTCCTGCAAGGATTGCTGCATTTGCAAAAACTCCGGATGAATTGAAGAAGTCCTCTAAGTTCAGAAAATCCTTGGATTCTTTCTTTGCAAGAATGGAGGAAAGGTTTTCCGATTTCGTGGCTTTGCTGATCCGAAATCGAAACAAATCCTTTTTCGCAATTATATTCGTGGTAATGGGCTCTTGCGGTGTAATGTCCCAGATGGACTTTATTCTTTTCCCGAAGGAAGATATTGAGATCTTCTTGATCAAGGCGGAGTTCCCTCCTTCTTCCAGGATATTCCAGACTAAGGAAAAAATGAAGTATATGGAAGAGATTCTGAAGAAAATCCCGAAAGAGGAATTGGTGAGTTATTCGACTAAGATCGGTGTGCAACAGTCGGAGCCGAACGATCCACTCTCCAGATTTGGAGAGAATCTGGGAGTGATCTTAGTGTATCTTACCCCTGAATCCAAACGGATAAGAAAGGCCTCCGAAATATTAGCTTCCATTGAGGATGACATTCGAAAAACGCCAGGACTTTCAGACGTGTATTTGGAAGAACAGGCGATGGCACCTCCGATCGGAGCGCCGATTACAATTGGAGTACTCGGAAAAGATTATGAGGTGCTTAAAAAAGTTTCCGCAGATCTACAGTCCTTCTTAAAAGGGATCAAGGGTGTACATTCCGTTCGCGACGATTATAGGAACGGAAGAAAACAGATGTACATCCAACTGGATGAGGGCTTGGAAAGTTTTACCGGAGTGTCAACCTTCTCCGCCGCGAATATGCTTAGAACTGCATACGATGGAGAAAGAGCGGGTAACGTTCGCCAAGGAAAAACAAAAATTTATCTAAGAGTAATGTACGATAAGAGCTTCCGTAAGAATCCGGAAGAAGTAAAAAGTATTTCTCTTAGAAACAAGGCGGGAAATATTACCAACCTGGCAAAAATTTCCAGAATGGACCTGAAAGATTCTCCTGAATTACTTTCTCATAGGGATTTTGAAAGAGCGGTCACAGTAAACGCGGATATCAAGATCGAGACAGGGATGACTTCCAGAGAAGCCAACCAAAAGGTAATCGACGAGTTCAAACCTCTGATCGAAAGACAATATCCTGGAGTTTCCATCGTGTTCGGAGGAGAAGAGAAGGACACACAAAGGTCCATGGCCTCTCTCGGAAAAGCGGGACTGATTGCGTTACTAGGGATCTTTATCATTCTTGCATTAACTTTGCAGAATGTGGTAAGGCCTATACTGATCTTGAGCACGATCCCACTCGGGTTCGTGGGGATTGTAGCGGGATTCGTATTGTCCGGAAAGGCATTCAGCTTCTTAGCTATGATCGGTATCATAGGACTTGCAGGAGTTCTAGTAAACGCGTCCATCGTGCTTGTGGATTGTATAGATTCTATCCGTAAATCTTCCAATGCACCTTTGGATGAGATCTTACTTGAGGCAAGCCGCAGAAGGTTCCGACCTATCTTACTGACTACCTTGACTACCGTTGCGGGACTTCTTCCTACAGCGTACAGCGTGGGAGGATCAGATCCTGTATTGATCCCTATGACCTTGGCATTAGGTTGGGGACTTGGGTTTGGAACTCTGGGAAGTTTGCTCTATGTTCCTGTAACACTTTCTGTGTTTTCACATTTGAGAGCTAAGTTGGGATTTAAGACAAAGCCTGAACCAAAGCATCACTAAGGCAAAAGTTTAGATGTGGTGTAGGAACTTCTACACCGCAACTTCCCCTTTTAATTCTCTTGCCTCCGAGTCCGGTCGGATCAATCTGTCCAGAAAATGGCGTACGAGCATAAGAATATCCTGGATACGGATCAGTTCTCCAAAGAGGATCTGGACTTTTTAGTCGAAAGGACCAGAGAGATGGAAAGGCTGGTCGAACAAAATAAGGCCTTTGGGATCTTAGAAGGTAAACTTCTGGCTTCTCTTTTTTTCGAAGCTTCTACAAGGACCAGACTTTCATTCGAAGCTGCCATGGAAAGGCTGGGGGGAAGGGTAATCTCTACAGTAGGTTTCCAATTTTCTTCCATCTCTAAGGGTGAGACCTTATACGATACCATGAAAATGATAGAGGCTTACGCAGACATCGCAGTGATCCGACATCCTGTGGAAGGTTCATCCAGAATTGCGGCAGGCGCAGTCAAGATCCCGGTCATCAATGCAGGGGACGGAGCGGGACAACATCCCACACAAGCGCTCCTGGACCTGTACACGATCATTTCCGAAAAAGGAAAATTAGACGGACTCACTCTTGCCTTTATCGGAGATCTGAAATATGGAAGAACAATTCATAGTTTGATCAATCTTCTTCGCCATTATAATGTTCATCTATATCTGATTTCTCCGCCTGAGCTTACATTACCAGAGTCATATAAGAAAGGACTTGCGGGATTTCCGATTACTTTTGAAGAATCGGATGATATCAAAAAAGTATGGGAATGTGATGTCGCCTATGTGACCCGCATCCAAGAAGAAAGATTTCCGGATCACAAAGAATACGAAAGGCTGAAAGAATCTTTTAAGGTGAATAAGGAATTGATACTTGCATCTAAAAAAGAAACAACAGTGCTTCATCCTCTTCCAAGAGTGAATGAACTCTCTACAGATGTAGACGATCTTCCGAACGCAGCATACTTCCGCCAGGCAAAATACGGAGTGGTGAGCAGAATGACGTTACTCTGCCTTTCACTGGGCGTTCGTTTTTAAACGGAGTAAAATGGAACGTAAGATCTGGACATACGAAGAAGCTCGTAAAATTCTACCCTATGTCCGATCCATCACGGAAGAGTTTTACGAAATCGTGGGAAAGGTTCACCAAGAACTGAAAAACGGTTTATACCAAGAGAATGAACAAGAAGCCAGAGAAACCAAGGTCGAAGAACTATTGGTGGAATGGTCCGGAAAGATCCGGGAACTTGGGATAGAAGTCAAAGGGCTTTGGCTCGTAGACTTCGACAACGGAAAAGGTTATTATTGTTGGCATCTGGGAGAAGAGGATCTTCTTTTCGAACACGGATACGACGAGGGTTTTGCAGGACGCAAACCGATCCAAAACATAGACGAGGATTACGAATAATTCAATGGCGAATATTAACGAAAATTATCTAAAATTGAAAGCGGGATATTTGTTCCCGGAGATCGCAAGAAGAGTAAAAGTTTATTCTGAAAAACATCCTAACGCAAAAATCATCCGACTCGGGATAGGAGACGTTACTCTTCCTTTGGCTCCTGCAGTTGTAGATGCGCTTGTTTCTTCTTCCAAAGAAATGGGAACCCCCGAAGGATTTCACGGATACGGACCGGAACAAGGTTATTCTTTCTTGCTCAAAGCGATCGCAGATAATGATTATGCTCCTCTTGGAGTAAAACTGGACGAAAGCGAAATTTTCGTATCCGACGGATCCAAATGCGACTGCGGAAATATCCAAGAAATATTCTCTCAAGACGCAAAGATCGCAATCGGAGATCCTGTATATCCGGTCTATGTGGACACTAATGTGATGGCAGGAAGAACAGGAGAAGCTGGACCTGATGGAAGATACGCCAATTTGATCTATATGCCTTCCACAAAAGAGAATGGATTCCAACCTGATTTCCCTAAGGAAAGACCTGATTTAATCTATTTATGTTTTCCTAATAATCCAACAGGAACTGTGGCTTCTAAAGAGTCCCTCAAGGCTTGGGTGGAATACGCTAAAAAGAATAATAGCATCATACTCTACGATTCTGCATATGAGGCTTTCATCTCCGAACCGGGAATTCCAAGATCCATTTACGAGGTAGAAGGAGCCAAAGAAGTTGCGATAGAATTCCGTTCCTTCTCCAAAACTGCTGGATTTACGGGACTTCGTTGTGCTTATATAGTGATCCCTAAAGAATTAAAGGGAAAAACAAAAGACGGCCAAGAAGTTTCCATAGGACAACTTTGGAGTAGAAGACACACCACCAAATTCAACGGTGTTTCTTATGTGACCCAAAAAGCAGCAGAGGCAATCTATTCTCCTCAGGGAAAAAAGGAGATACGCGCAAGTATAGACACTTATATGAGCAACGCCAAATTGATCCGAGAAGGGTTGATCAAAGCAGGATTCGAAGTATTTGGTGGAGTGAACGCGCCTTATATCTGGCTCAAAACTCCGAATAATCTCAGCTCTTGGGATTTCTTCGACCAGTTATTGGACAAGGCTCAGGTGGTAGGAACTCCAGGCTCAGGTTTCGGACCTGCTGGAGAAGGTTATTTCCGACTTTCCGCCTTCGGCAAAAAAGACGATGTAATCGAGGCAATTCGTCGGATCAGTGCTCTGTGAGACTTTGAGTTTAATAGAGGCACAAAGGGGATTTTCACACAGAGACACGAAGTCGCAGAGGATTAGCTAATGACGTAGGAGTTCCTACACGACAACAACACCCTCTCCGTGCCTCTGCGGCTCCGTGTGCAAAAAACTCTGTGACTCCTTAAGCTCCGTGTCTTTTTCCCCAAAAAAAGAGAATATACATTTTGAAACCCTGCCGATAGACTACTAGTAGGGAAAGCTATGGGTTCGAAATATACACGCATTCTTCTTTTATTGTTCGCTGCGGCGCCGATTTTTTTCACGGATAGCACTTATGCCGTTTCTCCCGACCAAACGAATCTCGCTATCCTGATAGATGAGAATAAGATAAATATAAAGTTTATCAATATCTGTGTGAGTAATCTCGCACCACCTTTGGAAGAAGGTGCAGGACCTAAATCCCAGGCAGGGGTGGCAACTGCTGCGGAGAATGCTCAGTCAGGGCAACAAACTACTGCCAGCGGACAGAGCGAACTTTTCAAAAAATTGAATACTCTGGACAATTACAAATCGTTCAAGAAGGCAAACCAAGCGGACTTCAACGGAAATATGTGGTATTTCCAAAGTAATTACAGTTTGTCCTATAAAAACCTGAAATCAGCTCAAGGCGAGATGAAGGATATCTTCCAGGTAGTTCACGAAAATTATATCAAAACCGCTCGAATTCTTCTGGAAGCCGCCTCTCCAATGATCATTCGTTCCAACGATAAGATCGCACAACATTTATTGAAGCTCGGATTTAGGGATCTCAAATCCTCTGAGGACAATTTTACTACTGCTTATAATTCTTCTCCTTACCAATATAGAGTGAAGCTTGTACTTTTCGGAGAAGGGATCAAGGTTGCAAGAAGGGCAAGAAGATTCGCACTTCTCGCAATGATCGCCGCTAAAACTCCTAATGACGATAAACGTGAGTTCCAATTTGTGAACCTGGACGAGGTTAGAAATATCGCTGAGAAGGAAAATATTTCCGATTACGATAGGATCCGAAACACTCTAATCGATTATATAGACAACGAGCTGCTCAGCCAAAAGGTCGCCCCTCCTGGAGAAGGAAAAGACAATCCGGTAGATCTATTAGAGGTCCACGACGATAACTACAGCTTCATCACGAACGCAAGGGTTTCTTTTTTAGAAAAAAGTAATGAAGAGATCCGTATAGACGATATCAATAAAAAAGAAGCACTGCCTCCTGTTCCTGCGCAAGGAGGGGGCAACTAATGGATCTTCCTACTCCTGCCGAGATCATTTCCCTTAGAGTAAAGGGAAGGGGATTTTGGAAATGGCTGATAGTGTTTTCCATGATCGCGGTGACAATACTGGCCGGAAGGATCTACTCTTCTCAGTCTACACAAGGATTCAGAGAAAGAAAAAAAGCGGTAGATTCCAAAGTTAGGATACTAAGAGAGATTGGAAATTCATTCGAATCCTCGGAACTGAAAAAAGATCTTCAAAAAATAGAAAATTATTCCGCGGATCTAAACTCCGCTTCTAAAGTGGGAAGCATCCAGGAAAAATCGGACAGTCTAACGTTACTTGAAAGAACGCTTCCCGAATCCATGAAACGTTGGTCCGAATTCGCGGAAACTTCTTCGGATAAATTACTGCAACATGTGGCCAAAGAATCCCGTTTTTTAAAAATGGAATCCGAAGATCGCCATCCACTTACAGCCAAAGAAGAAGAAAGAGCCAACGATTATTTCAGAATGGCAAGAGAAGAATGGCTTTCCGGAAACAAATTCCGTCGGGATGGAAATCATCTTTACGCTTTAGTACTATATAAAAGATCCTTAAAATACTCTCTATCCAGCTTGAAAGTATCTAAACTTCCTTATCCGGAAGAATACAGAAAAGCCGCAGATCGTTTAGTTAAATAAGTTTAAGCTCACGCAAAGTCGCAAAGAAAAGAAGGTTTTGCGATTTGGATCAATTAAAATATCTTTGTAGTCTTAGTTGCTTCGCACGAAAAACTATCCAAAGCGCGAAAAAAAGTAGAGGAATTTTCTCGCTTAGGCTTCAAAAGAAGTCATTCTGGAGGAAAATGTCCTCCTTCTCCCAATGAGAATCGAAGTTTTATATAAATTTTTTCTCTATAGTCCTGCCAGTCATTTACCTGTTTGGGAAGAAGGAACAGGCTTACTAGGATTACTACCCAAAGAAAGAGTTCTAATGGAACTCGCAGACCTTAGTGCTTCCGACAGGGAATTCGAAAGGATCCCGGAGGATTTTTTGGTCAGAGAAATTCCGGAATCCGTTCTAGCATTTTTCCAAAAACAAAGAACAATACCCGTTTTAGGTCCTTTGGGAGAAAAATTAGAAGACTGGGACAAACCTAGGTTTCTCGCAGAACTTAGCAGATCTTCCTGGATGGCCAAGGAGACTGAAAAACCAAAAGTCACTCCACAAAAAACGGAAGAAGAAAAAGCAAAACAAAGCCAATGGTTTATGGAAGTACTTCTCCAAAACTTTCCGGATGGATTGATCGCCACAGACCTGGATGGGCATACCGTATTTTATAACGAGACGTTCGAAAAAGAGATACTGGTCAAAAAATGGTTTAGGGACAGTATTCTTCAGGCTGAAAAACTACTGAAGGAAATGTCCAAGGACCTACTCGGAAATTATCTCAAAACCCATGAACTCAGATTAGAAGAAGGAAGACTTTCCGTTCAGACATATCTTCCCGACCTGGATGCAATTGTAAGAGTTTCCATCCTAAAACAAAAAGGAAAACCTTTAGGCTATCTGTATCACTTCTCGCCAGCTTCTGCAAAACTAAATAGCCAAGACGGAGAGGGGATGGAATTCCCATCTGTTACAGAAGCCTTTAACCAAAAACTTCCGCTCGAAACAGTATTAAAAGAAGTGGAAGGAAGTTATATCTATCATACTCTCAAAAGAAACCAAGAGAATGTTTCCCATGCCGCCTTGGATTTGGGAGTGCCAAGAACCACATTACAAAATAGAATTAAGTTTTTGGATCTAACAAGTAAGTTTAAATTGAATAAGGACCAGCCAATTCCCAGAAAGAAAACAGGAAAACAGGGGTCTACTAAAAAGGCTCTTCCCCAAACAAACAAACCTTCCATAGCGGAAACCAAACCAAAACCTGCTTCTAAAAAAAAGCCCGTAAGTTCTAAGAAAAAATCCCCGTCTAAAAAAAGGACAAAGCAAAAATAAAATCCTTGACAGAGCCTGTAATCTGGAAATAGTCCACATTAAGAGCCGACCCTTTCCTCTCTTCCGAGCAAACGCTCGTTTGAAAAAATAAGGGATTCCCCGGTCGCTTAAATAAAGAACCGACTACCCGGACCCTTCAAAACCCGCTCTTAATCGAATAAAAATGAATACAGGAAGGTTCTTCCTTCCAAATCCAATAACGGTATTCCATGGCTAACCCAAGACGAGACTCCAAGCCCCGAAACAACTATCAAAACAACAATAACGACTCTTCCAATGATACAAACGAAGAAGAACCGAATTTACCGGAAGATGATCCGGAAACGGCTGAGATTCGTTCACGAAAAAGACGTCGTGGTTCCTACGAGGGACCTACGCCCGCTCCTATAGATCTAGTAGCGCTTAAGAAGACATCCATTGCAGAACTGATCGAAGTCGCTAAGAACCTTGGCGTGGAGAATACAGGCGGACTAAAAAAGCAAAACTTAATATTCGCCATTCTACAAGCACAAGCAGAAAGAGAAGGACAGGTCCATGCCGCAGGGGTAATGGAACGATTGCCTGATGGATACGGTTTCTTAAGATCTCCTGATTATAATTACGTTCCGGGTCCGGATGATATTTATGTATCTCCTTCTCAGATCAAATTATTCGGACTAAGAACTGGAGACACAGTCGAAGGACAGATCCGTCCTCCGAAAGAATCCGAAAGGTTCTTCGCTATGCTCCGTGTGGAAACCGTAAACGGATACACACCTGACGTAGCCAGCAAACGTGCGTTATTCGACAATTTAACTCCACTTTATCCGAACGAAAGATTGGTCATGGAGCATGATCCTTCTCAACTAGATACAAGGATCGTAGATCTAATGTGTCCGATCGGAAAAGGACAAAGAGCATTGATCGTAGCACCGCCTAGAACAGGAAAAACAATCCTGATGCAGAACGTGGCAAACGCGATCACCAGCAATCATCCTGAAGTTACTCTAATCGTACTGCTCATAGACGAGCGTCCAGAAGAAGTAACCGATATGGCCCGTAACGTAAGAGGTGAGGTTGTAAGTTCCACATTCGACGAACCGGCTACCCGCCACGTACAAGTTGCGGAGATGGTGATCGAAAAGGCAAAAAGGCTGGTAGAACACGGAAGAGATGTGGTCATCCTGCTCGACTCCATCACCCGTCTGGCTCGCGCTTATAACCAGGTTATCCCGACTTCCGGAAAAATACTCTCTGGTGGTGTGGATTCTAATGCACTTCACAAACCGAAAAGATTCTTTGGGGCAGCTCGAAATATCGAAGAAGGCGGATCTCTAACCATCATCGCAACCGCGCTCGTGGACACAGGTTCCAAAATGGACGAGGTGATCTTCGAAGAGTTCAAGGGAACAGGTAATATGGAAATCCACCTGGATCGAAAACTCTCCGACAAGAGGATTTTCCCGGCCATCGATATCAACAAGTCCGGAACAAGGAAGGAAGAGCTACTACTACCTAAGGAAACCCTCCAGAAGGTCTTTGTACTCCGAAAAGTGCTTTCTCCCATGAGCATCACAGAAAGCATGGAATTATTACTCGAGAAGATGAGACAGTCTAAGACTAACGAGGCTTTCTTGGGTAGCATGAACGCCCAATAGGCTTTGGAAAAGGGGACAACATGAAAACAGACATCCATCCTAAATACGCTGACGCCAAAATTCGCTGCGCTTGTGGGGCGGTATACGAGACTCGTACCACTGTCGGAGACATCCACGTGGAAATTTGCTCCAACTGCCACCCTTACTTCACCGGAAAATCCAAAATTCTGGATACAACTGGTCGAGTAGACAAGTTCAAGAAAAAATACAAAATCTCCTAATCGAGATTTTAGGTTCGGGGGCGTCCCCTTCGCAAAGCCTTTGGCTTCGCGAAGGTCGCGCTGCTCCGGGCTTCGGTCGCTTCGCGACTGCTGCGCACCCTCCACATCGCTGACGCGGACCAAAAAAGAAATCTTCCCACTTAAAAGTGCTTTCCTGCTCTATCAACAAAGTCTAATCTAAGAAAGGCAAACAACATGGCAGTAATGGATTTCAACCGATACAAAGAGATCAACGATCAAAGGCTGAACTATAGAGAAATGGAAGACGCCACTGTGGTTTCCAACTACAGGAATGTAGGTTGTGGAGACGGGTATCGTATATATCTCAAGATAGACGAGAACAAAAAGGTCACTGACGCAAGTTATACTACCACTGGTTGTGGATTCGGGATCGTGGCGCTTGCAATGGCCACAGAGATCGCCAAGGGAAAAACAATAGACGAACTAAAGAACGTCACCACCGAAGATGTTGAAAAACAATTCGAGTTCCCTGAACGCAGAAAAAATTATCCTGAGTCTGCGGTAGCAGCACTCCAGCAAGCAATCCATGATTACGAAACCGGAGCAGGAGTTCCAAAAGAAAGAAGGATCACTGCCGCAAAAGCAAAAGAAATTCTCTCCCAAAACGGAAGCCTAAAGGGAGAGGATCTATCTTCTATCATATTAGAAAAAGAAGATCTACACGGAGTGGATTTCTCCGGAGCAAATCTAAACAACGCATTCTTAACCAACTGTAATTTTGCGGGAGCCAATTTCGAAGGAGCTCGACTTCGTGGAGCCTTCTTGAATGGAGCAGACCTAACAGGTGCCAACTTAAAAGGCGCAGATTTACGTTGGGCAAAACTCGCAGGAGCCAAGATAGAAGGCGCGGACTTTACGGACGCAGTCTATGATATAGGCACCAGAGTGGACCAAAAACAAATACATATTTTCTCTTCCATGAAGAAGGAAGGAAAAGATATCTATATGGAGAAACATGAAGCCGGGTGATAAAGCTAAACTAACCAAAAGAAGTTTTCTTTTAAAAGGAGTGATCGTACTAACCGGCGCTCAGGTAGAGATCCAGGAAATTAACGGAGACAAAGTTTCCGTTCTCTACAACGATAGAGAAGGTTACCCTCACACAATCGAAGATCTTACACTCGCAGACCTTGCGCCGATTGAATAAGATAGTATCAAGTAAAGTCTCTCAGATAAAACTTTTCGTTGCTCACGCTACCCCAGTAAACTCAGTACCCCAACCGAGCGAGTTCTAATTCTACTTTACAAATCCGAAGGAAAAGTTTTAACTTCTTCGCGGAGAAATTAGAGAGATGATATATAGAACGCTCATTATTTTGCTATTGGCTGCGGTTACTATTATGCCTGGGATAGCTTGTTCTTGGATGGACGATGTTCCGATCCTTACCTGGTTTGTAGAAGACGACGAGGAAGAAAGAAAAGAATTTCACGATCTATTGGTTTTGATCGCGATCGCTTCAAACAACGGACATAACGGACCGCTAACAGCCCAAAGCTTAGAAGTAAAAACAAAAATCCATTCTTTGTCGGATACCAGTCGCGCATTATTTTGTACTTTGTTGCAGACTAAAGATCCTTCTCAATTTAAAGAGTATTGTTTAAACCCTTAAATTTATTAATCTAGTTAACTTGGCGGACTTTGTGTAAGGAAAATTGTAGATGCAATTTTTGCTCAAAGCCGCTAAGTTGAGAAGATCACTCTTATGATCCAAAGATCTTCCGTAAATTTTCTAATCTGCAACCGTAAGACAATTTATACGATTCTATCTGTCGTATTTTTATTACAATGCGGGACCACTTATTCCACTATCACATATTCCAAATACGAACAGATCCGTGCAGTTCGTGAAAACGCAATATCTTCCGAAAATTTAAGCCTGATCACCACTCGATTCTTAAAAAGTAACGATCTATACGAAAAATACCAGGAGGCTCCCAGAGTAGTCATCTACGATTTGGATAATAGATTGGTAGCATTGAAAACAAGAGAACTTGCGTATTATCTCTCCGAGTTATGTTATCAAGTCGGATCCGAACTGGATCTAGACGATCCAATGTTTGCGAGAATGTTCGCTTCTTCTTTGGTATATTCTTTTACGTATTTATTCGATAAAAAGGCGATCCCTGCCGCAGATCCATTTTCCATGGAGTTTAGATTCGCATTAGAAACATATAATAGGTCCCTTGCCCAATTAGTTCGGTTTGCCAAAAGGAATCGAAAACTTGCTAATCTAACAGATCTAAATCTTCCGCTTATTAGAGGTGCGCTCTCCATGACCAGGGCGGAAGTGGAAACCGCCTGGACTCCCAAAAATTTCCTGGAAATAGAAGTAGCCTACGATTATAAAAACGAAGGATTTTTCAACCAGATCAGTAAATTCGGGATAAACACCTCTTATCCTGATCCGCAAACATCCGGAAAAAGAACCTGAAGAAAGAAGAAAATACGAATTCGTGGCCGGAGTGGGCCAAGCAAATCCAGGGACTGCTCTCCTGACGCTGGAAGAATCTTATTTAGAAAATCGTAATTTAACTCTAAAAGCAGTTATGCATCTGTATGATCCGGTCCATAGAGACAGGGTCCAATTTTCTGGATTGGATTTGCCAATGGAAAGCGACACTACAACTCCGTTGGCGTATATGTTATCAGGAGCAGAAAAGAGGGACGGATTTTTCGCAAAATTTGACGGAGAGGTAGCCTTGGAAAGAAAGGGGCTCTATCTAGTGTATCCTTACAGAAAGGGAAAGATCCCTGTGGTATTTGTACACGGACTTGCTTCTTCTCCTTTTATTTGGTTCCCAATGATCAACGAACTTTTAGCGGATCCTAAGATTAAGGACAACTACCAGTTCTGGGTATATTGGTATCCAACAGGAAATCCGATCACTATCTCAGCAGCTGACTTTAGAGACACACTCCGAGACTTACGAAAAACTTATGATCCTAAGGAAGCGGATTCTTCTTTCGACAAGATGATGATCGTGGGTCACAGTATGGGAGGACTTCTTTCCAAGCTGATGGTGACCATAAGTAAAAAAGAAGATTGGATGAAGGCTGCAAATGTTTCTCCTGAAAAATTCGATTCCCTCAACTCAGAATCTAAAGAAGAAGTAAAACGAGTTTTCGATTTCAAACCATTACCTTTTGTGAAAAGAGTCGTTTTTATTGCTACGCCGCATAGGGGTTCTAATCTGGCCGAAGGATTTTTAGCTTCTATCGCAAGGATCTTATTTGTGCTTCCTAAAGGTGCACTTCACAATGTAGGAAAGGTTTATAAGTTTTTAACTTCCGACTCGGAGGAAGAATCCATTCTTCCGGAAACCTACGGAGTGGACGGGCTTTCTCCCAATAGTCTGTTCATGAAGGTCACGGGAGAGTTGAAGCCCGAAATTCCGTTCCATTCTATTATAGGGAATTCTAAGTTCAGAGACTTAGAATGGATCAACGATTCAGTGGTATCCTATGATAGTTCTCACTTAGACGGAGCGGAGTCCGAACTTCTAATCGATTCGGATCATTCTGTCCAAGATCATATGCCTACTATTCTGGAGATCAAAAGGATCCTCTGGGAACATTCCGGAATAAAATATTTTATTTCCAAATAATATTATAGTAATATAATATACATAAAAATTCATCCCTCCCTTTCTATTCAATTCGAGTATTCAAAATGGTATATAATGAAAAGTTTATATTAAATTTGGGATAAAAATATTTTTAGAAAAAATTCGCAAATAGATTTACTTCGAATGTATGCCTGTTTTTCATTCGAAAAAAAATATGAGAGATTTTTCTATGTTTAAGATTTTTGTGTCTGTATTGTTGGTGCTAAGTATTAGCTTTATTAATACTTCTTGTTCTGATGTCGAGGATCTGAATCCGTTTAGTACCGAAGATGAGCAGGATAAAGCGTTTGAGCAATTCCTGATCCTTTGGGCTCTTACCTATGCGGCAGCAAGCACTCCTCCTCCGTGGTGGAATCCGACGTCAGCTTCTTCGGTAGATTTAGGACAAGCAAAGGCAGAATGGGATAAGTTGGATCCTGTTAAAAAAGCAGAAGCTTGTGCGATTGCATTTGCCAGCGGAGAGAAACCTCCTGCGGAGCTTTGCGCGAAATAGAAAGCGAATTAACTCGGATCGGCAGCGTGATGGAAATTCCTTGGTCAGCACGCTGTCGATCTTTTCTTTTTAAGAATTCATTCCTTTCCAAAGCCAGTCGAATGATTCGGAAAGGACCTGATCTAATTCTCCCTCTAGGAGCCAAAAATTTTTGTTTAAGAAGGCTTCTTTTACTTCTTTGGGAGGATTATGGTGCTGCCAAAGCATCAAACCTAAGAAATAAAAACGTAATATAAATTTTCTGGCATTCGAGATCGTAAGCCCAGTCTCTCTGGAAAGCCAGACTCTTGCCAGTTCATCCATTCCGTCGGAAGTGTTCTTTTTGAATTCGTATAAAAATTTTTGGTCCACATTACTTTCTAAAATTCCAGGAATGATCAGACCTACGAACATGAAAATTTCATTTTGGGAAAACTGAAGAATGATCTTCTCCTTTAGCTTGGATAAAGAATATTCAGGGCCTTGCAAAAGTTCCGCAAGTTCCTTAAAAAAGGATTCTGTTTCTTGTAAATGAAGTGTGAGAAAAATTTCTTCCCTTGTTTTGAAATAAAAATAGATTACACCCTTTGTGACTCCCGCGGCTTCCGCGATCTCCTGGGTGCTGGGAAGGGGATGTTTTTGTTTCGCCAGAAGTCCCCGTAAAGCAGCCACTATAGACTGCTTGCGGATTTCCTTTTCTTCCGGTCTTCTGGCTCTTTTTTTATCCACTCTCAGGAAACTATACCGCAGTGGACAACATCCAGTCAACTGTCTCTTGCAGGGATTTTCGGACAGGTATAGGTTTCCATTGGAATTCCTTCGCCAATCGATCCGAATTATATTCTTGTTTTCTTTGCAGATAGTCTTGCACTATCTCCGAGTTGATCTGTCTATCCAAACCTGTGACTGCATGTTTTAATGCATCCAAATAAGGCATAACTCGAACAATGAAGGAAGGAAGTTCTTTGCCAGTTGTTTTTGCTTTTGGATGGATCTCCTTTACTAGTCTGCAAACTTGAGAAACGGAAAGAGTCTCACCAGTTGCAATATATCGTCCTTGCGCAGAAGGATTTTCATACGCCAAGATATGCGCCATCGCGACATCTCTCACATCCACGTAAGAAAAAGTCATCTTAGGTGCGAATGGAAGTTGTCCTTTTAGAATGTCCTGAATAAGTTTCAAAGAGGAAGTAGGTTGAGTGAACTGAGGACCCAGAATAGTTCCAGGCAGAACGGTCACCAGATTCAAACCTAATTTTTTAGAAAGTTCCCAGGCCAATTTTTCTGATTGGGTTTTGGAGATCGCATAAGGTTCTTTCGCAGAATCGTTCCAAGTGGATTCGTTCAGAGGAGTTTCGCCTTCGGCGATTGTTCCCACTGCGGCGATACTAGAAGTATATACGATCTTTTTGATCCCTGCCTTATGGGCCTCTTCCAGAATATTCCTAGTTCCGTTGATATTCGGCTCCACCACTTCTTTCTGAGGATCTTTAGCAGTCAGATTGAATGCCGCTGCCACTTGGAAGAGTCCATCTTGTCCTTGAAGAGCCTTGCGAAGAGATTCTCTGTCTCCCAAATCCGCAGATACCAATTTTACTCCTAACTTTTTCAAGTTGGCCGTCTTCTTTGCATCGTTCGCATCTCGAACCGCAGCCGTTACCTCATAACCTCTTTCCTGAAGAAGTTTTACTAAAGAAAAACCCAAGTGCCCACTCGCACCGGTTACTAATACTTTTTGCATGAGTTCCTACCTCGCTAATTAATATACTATTGGACTATAAATAATATACTAATAGTCAATTATTTTTTAGAAATAGATTCGTGTGTAAAGGTTTGATGAAATTTGATCCTGTCATATTGGCTTGTTTTTGTGCGGGTTGGAAGAAGAGGTTTACGGCTTAGAAGTCCCTTTCTGTTTTCTATACAACGCCGGTGACATCCCCATAAACTTTACGAACTGAGAATGAAAGGTGGATTTGGAATTAAAACCGACAGCAAATGCAATATCCAATACTGAACTATCTGCTTCTTCGGTCAGGCGTTTACAAGCTTCTTGCACTCTATATCGATTGATGAGTTCGTAAAAATTCATTTTATGAACTTCGTTTAAGTATCTGGAAGTTTGGTGTAAATTCAGCCCCAGTTCGGCTGCCAAGTCTACAAGTCTTAGTTCACTATCCCTGTATAAATTTTTGATCTCTAAGAGTTCTTTAAGTTTGGAGTTCGCTGTTTCTATTTCTTTGGAGAGAAGTGGAGTGTTTTGATATTTTGCACTTTGGATGACTTCGCTGATCTCACTAAAAAATCCGGGATGTCTTTCTCTGACCAAGAATAATAGGAGCACCATGATGCAAATAAGAGAAGCTCCCATGTCGAATAAATATTTGTTCTTTAGGAAGTAGGCTGTTCCTATCAGACTGTTTGCGAATACAGGTAAAAGTAGTACCAGCCATACTAATTTTAATTCGTATATTTCGTATCTTCTGCTGACCTTATGGTAGAGATAGAGGCAGAATAGGGAATATACAGAAACCTGGATGCTTGCGATAAAACTTCCTAAATGAGCCCAGTCGAGTCTGAATTCTTTGGCTCCTTGTATTACCTGGGCTTTTAGTTCCGAACTATCTTGCGAAAAGAAAATACATTCGAAAACGGTAAACAGTAGAACGGGAGAAAAATGTAGCGCGTAGCGGAGGGCCTTTTCTTTCGGACTTTCTTCTTCGGTTTCTAAGAATGAACGAATGTAGGTGTAGATCAGCGGGCCTACGGAAATTACGCTGGTATGTAGGAATATGAATAGATAAGGAAATTCTAATAGATCATCCTGTAGATACCAAGAATACCTAAGTAGAATAGTCCCTGTCAGGATCATGATGATTACCAGGATCCGATTTCCAGAACCCGGACGGATGATTTCCAAATAGGAGTATAGAAATGCGGCTCCGGTGCCGAACTGTAGGAATTTCAGGAAAAATATATGTAGGTATTCCATAGATTGGTTTTTTGGGCCGGATGCTATTTGATTTCTCATCCTATTTTCTGCCAAACAGATTTGAGAAGATCTGGCAAGCCAAATTATCTTTGGAATTTGTTGGAACTCCTACAAATTCCTTCCAGAAATACTCTTGAAAAAGTATGAATTTTCTGATAGAGCGAAAAGAGTCGCACCAGGGTACCACCAACCGGCCCCCTTCCGCAGCGACAATAGAAGCGAGGAAACGACTCCGAAGGAAGTCGGTGGCCGAAAGGCCAAAAAGAGTCGCACCAGGGTACCACCAACCGGCCCCCACCCAAAGAGGGTGGGGAGAACTACTGCCAAATCGCCTGTAGGAGTTCCTACACACGCTCGAAAACCCCTCTTGAAGGTCCGATCCGATAAGTTCGGCTATCCGAACCTATGGAGACGGTCGATCATCCAATTCAGATCTGTTATTATGCCTGCATGAATTCGGAAACATATCCTCTAGCAGTATTACAACTCAAGGGTTCCCAAGAAGAGATGGGAAGACAATTCGGTGAGATCATGAATGCGATCGGGCAATTTGAGCCGATCTTTGATTTTTATCCAGTGATGGCCCGCAATCTTTTACTAGGGAGTTTGCCTCGTAGCAATCGGAATTTTTTAGCGAAGGGAGCGACTTCTCTTCTGGTGAATTGGATGTCCAGAAGGATGAAGAAGCATAGGCCTTCCGAATTTTCAGCGAGAACGATTGCTGCCCTGACTGCGGCGGGCCGTTCTGCGAAATTGGAAAAGGAACTTTTTACTATGGATTCTTTTCAGAACTCTGTCGGGTTCTTGGGTGCGATCCAACTTCTTCCTGAGCTTGCGCATATGAGTCCGGGTAGAAACCCTCAAATGCTTCCTGCTTGTACGAGTGTGGCAGTCTGGGGAGAACAAAGTCAGGACGGTAAGTTATATCACGCTCGCAATTTCGATTTCCCCGGTGTGGAAGTTTGGGACAAACGTCCGATTGTCGTTTTTTGTACTCCTGAAAAAGGTTTACGTTATGGTTATATTGCATGTAGGGGTGCTGATGTTCCAGGGATCACCGCTTTTAATGAAGCTGGTCTGACCATTGCATTTCATACTCGCTTTCATAAAAAGATAGGCTTCAACGGTTTGGGTGTGATCGACTTCGGTCATAAGATCATTTCGGAAGCAAGATCTATCGAAGAAGCAGTAAGCATCGCTAAAAAGCATAAGATCAATTCTACTTGGGGGCTAATTGTCACTAATCATAAGGAGAAGGGCCCAAAGGCAGCGATTATCGAGACGAACTACGGGAATGTGGATGTGGTCTATCCTAATTTAGGAAAAGATCATATTGTGAATACGAATCATTACCAAAGTGAGAAGTTACAGGATGGAGAGATTATGGCGGCTCCTGTTTTCTATCATCATTGTATCAGCCGTTTTGATAGGGCGGAGCAGCTTCTTTCTTCTCAAAAAAAGAAGGGAACCAGTGTTGTGGATCTTCAGAACCTTCTGAACGATACGATTGACTGTTCCAGTGGGGAAGTTCGTACCATGGGGTCTACAATCCGCCAGATCACTTCCGTGAAATCAGTCGTGATGAGCGTAGAAGCCCGTAAAATTTTTGTCTCGGTGGGCACCGCTCCTACCGGTAGCGGTCCTTATATGGAAATTCCTATGGCCTGGGGAGAGCCTGGTTATAAGGTCTTAGATCTTTCGGATGCTAAAAAAGTAAAAGGGAAGAAACTTCCTAAATCCAAGAATCCTATGGTTGGTTCTGCGATCCAATATTATAAAAAAGCAATGCTTATCAATGACGACCCAGGTATGGGGGGAATCGATGATATTCTTGTGGAATTACAGAATGCGAATGCAGAATTTTCAGGCAAGGATCCTTCTATCCTATTCTTAGAAGCAATATTATATCTGGAAAAAGGGAATCTGAATAAGGCTTCGTTCTTACTGGAGCAAGCGGAAAGTTTGGAGACTTCTTCTTTCAGAAAGCAGCAAAGTGCATTGTGGCTGGCAAGGACTCAGTCCGTTTTGGGTAAACAAAAGATAGCAGATCATTTCTATGATAAGATCAAAAATTCTAAAACGGAGTTTGCTACTCAAGTTTGGAAACAGAAAGCGTTTCAAGACAAGGGGAAATATTCCGCGAGAAAGTTGAGACAGGTGTCTCCGAATTTTATCATCGTAGAAGCGAACGAGTTGTAAGACGATAGACTTCTTCTTCGGTATTTCCCGAAGAAGAAGTCTATCTTATTTAAGGACCTGCTACACAACGAGCGCGAACACTACTCGTATCCGACTTAGCATAACTATTCATTTGATAGATCATCTGTGCGTGGGCCAATGATGTCGCGTTATTGGCCGTGGTTCCCGTCCAAGCGATCGATGCTTGTGCACTATTGGGGAAAAGAGAAAGTGGAAGATTCCAACCGCCTATCGAGGGCTCTGAGATAAAATATGATTCTCTAACAGTCGGAAGTCGCCAATCTGTTCTTGAAGCGAAGTTTAGATTATTACAATAATCTAACGCTTGTTGCCAATTTAAGGCAGTTGCCGATCCAGTACATGTAGCGTCATCTGCCTGTCCGTATGCACATTTTTTGATCAGAAGTCCAGTATTGTCCTCTTGTAAGGTACCATCCCCCATATCTGTGAAACTTGCGTTCGGGACCTTGGGACCTGATACGCAGCGAACGGCAAAGTTTGTGGTTTCATCAATGGCACTTATGCTCCCGCTTGCATACAATAAGTATCTTCCTGGAAATGGCACCGCAGGTGTGGATGTCCAACCTCCGGCTGCCTGCAAGTTTGGAAAGTAGGTATCGGACAAGAATGTTATTTGGGAATGATCTCCGAATAAAATGGCCTCTCTGGCGCTAGGGAGTCTCCAGTTTCGTCCTGCGGTGGTTAAAGAATTACAATAAGCATTGGCTACTTTCCAATATGTATTGATACTCGAACCGATACAAGTGCTTCCATTCCAAATCATTCCGAATGGGCATCTTTGCCAAATCAGTTCGGAGCTTTCTTCCAGTATTGTTTCTCCGAAGTCGCGGATTTGTAATGAAAATGGGCCTGGAGTATTCGTAAATTCTGCATCTTCTCCCGTTCCAGTGCAGGCGCGCGTCGCTCCGCTAGTGTCGTAACAAGTGGCTTGGTTTGAGTCCGATAATTTAAAAGAGGAGCCCGGGGGAACGCTTGAAACACTTGTTAGAGCTAAAAGAACGGAAGTTTCCATATTATAATTTTTATGCTCTGGTTCACAGTTCCAAAGAGCTAAGGATACAAGGAGTAAAATACACAGGGTTTGGTGCTTTTTCATTTTATAAATTCCAATTTTAAAATATTCGTATTGCTTAATGTATCCTAAAGGAGGGACAGCCGGACAGAATAGGGGGAAAATCGGAGGATTTTCTTAAAAGATTGGAATTTTTACGTTATGCGAAAGACATTACCCAATTGGGGTATTAAGTTATTGTGAAATTCGCTAAAACAAAAGTTTAAAAAGTATTTTCGCTGGCGACCGATTCTCTTTCCATCCACATTCCGGAATCTTTGATTAGCTGGACTAGTCTTTCATCCGCTTCTTCGGATGGAACGTTTTTGAGTACGATTTCTTTCCCACGGTATAAATGCACTTTGCCTGGGCCGGCGCCCACGTAACCAAAATCTGCATCCGCCATTTCTCCAGGGCCGTTTACGATACAGCCCATAACTGCGATCTTGACCCCTTTTAGGTGACCTGTTTTTTCTTTGATACGTGCAGTTGTGGTTTGCAGATCGAATAGTGTTCTTCCGCAAGATGGACAGGAAATATATTCCGTTTTTGTAAGGCGTAGTCTAGTTGCCTGTAGGATATCAAATCCAAGTTGTAATACTGCTTCCGGTTCGCTATCGATCACCTTGATCCGCAGCATGTCTCCGATCCCGTCGGTCAGCATTCCACCTAGCCCTATCGAGGATTCATATAACGCAGTTTCCATGTCCGGATATTCTGCACTTAAGAAGATCGGATAATCAAAATCGCTAAGTATACGCGCTAATTTTCTGTAATCGTGAAGTATATGAAAGGTTTGGACCGAGAACGTTACCGATTCTATTCCTGCGTTCTTGAACTCTTCGGGTAATCCTTTGAGACTTTCGATCTGGTAGGCTTGGACGCTGAGTTCTGTGATCCCTTTGCCTTCTCTTTTATACAAAAAGTCTAATAAAGAATCCCTGTTTTGGAAATGGTGGAATGGATCCACAGTAACTTTAGGGAACGGGATCAGATCTTCTAATACATCTTCGAGTAATAATTCGTTTTGTTCTACGATGACTCCCATCGGAACAGAGGAAGATTTACTTGCAGTAATACATTCTTCTCTCAGGAATTCGTCGGCAGGAAGCGGCACGGAAACCGTTTCCAATTCCAAGGATCTGGATTTTGCATAATTTTTAAGTGAAGAAAGTGCCTGGGAAAATCCGCTTTCAGATTCAAAAGGCAGAACC
This sequence comes from Leptospira johnsonii, assembly GCF_003112675.1. NCBI lineage: Bacteria > Pseudomonadati > Spirochaetota > Leptospiria > Leptospirales > Leptospiraceae > Leptospira > Leptospira johnsonii. The sequence goes on from NZ_BFAY01000001.1 coordinate 119,934, forward strand.
GATTCAATACGCACTGCATGATTTTCTCCAAGAGGAAGAGTTCCTATATGGATCGGTCTGCTATAAAATCTTTGGTAGGAGTAAGGGTTCCTGAATTCGGAATATCCTTGGCTTTGAGTTTCCGGAAATCTGAGACGATTGTATTTGTCTGCAAGTAATCTTGCGACTGGAACTTCGTGGATTGGATCTTCCGTTAAGGAGACTCGGATCGTATCACCTAAGCCGTCTTCTAATAAGGAACCGATCCCGATTGCGGATTTGATCCTTCCGTCTTTTCCGTCTCCTGCTTCAGTCACCCCTAAATGTAATGGATAATCCATCTGCAGTTCCATGAAGCGACTGCATAATAATCTATATGCCTGGACCATTACTTGCGGATTCGAGGCTTTCATGCTAACTATAATATCTTTATAAGAAAGACTTTCAGCAATTCTGATAAACTCAATCGCTGACTCCACCATTCCTTGTGGAGTATCTCCGTACTTGTTCATGATACGATCGGATAAGGAACCATGATTGGTCCCTATTCTCATAGAAACTCCCAATTCTTTACAACGAAGTACTAATGGACTGAATACTTCAGAGATCCTTTCTAATTCTTCTTTATATTCAAGGTCGGTATAATCTCTGATTGCGAATTTTTTCTTATCGGCGAAGTTGCCTGGATTAATACGGACCTTCTCCACCCATTCTACGGATTTCATTGCAACACTTGGAGTAAAATGGATATCCGCTACGAGTGGGACCTTACTTCCCAATCTTTTGAGTTCTTTACGGATATTTGGCAAGTTATCCGCATCCGGTTGAGAGGGAACTGTCAATCGAACGATCTCACACCCAGCTGCTTCCAGTTCCAGAATTTGTCTGACTGAATTTTCAGTGTCTCTTGTGTCCGCAGTGATCATGGATTGTATGCGGATCGGATTATTCCCGCCGATGCCAATGTCTCCTACTTTTACCTCTCTGGTCCTGCGGCGTTGGTAAGAGAATGGAGAATGATTGTATCGGAAGTTCATGGGTGGTCTCTAGTTCCATTAAGAAGGGGCCGAACCGCTTGTCATTTAGGATTTTTCCCGAATAAGTCCGAATCTGAGAGGTTTTTAGGGATTTGTAGTAGTTCCTACCTCTAGGAGTAACGGCCAAAAGGGCGGCCAAATTGAATAAATTGACTGGAAATGCAGAGTAACGAGGATTGCAAGAACCTAGTATGGATCTACTAAAACGTTTTTTTAAGAAGATAGAATCACTCGAAGATGCTGAGTTTTTCCTGAACTCAACTTCTTATATTTTGTTTTTGATCGGGTTTCTCCAAAGTATTCTTTTTACCTTTCTTTTAGGGTCTTTTCGGAATTTCTATATGGATGTTCTTCTAATTTTTATCTTCGGGGTAGTGATCCGATTTTCCAGAAGCAGGGTCTCCGTTCTTCTTCTTTGTATTTATTCTCTGATCATTCTTATAGGCACAACCTTGACTTGGTTTGGGATCGCTGCAGGCGGAGGTAATAATATATTTCTGGCATTACTGCTTCTCTTTTTTTCCGTTCGTGCAGCTAAGGTGAGTTTTCAATTCCATAAGTTGAAAGATACAAAACTTGTTTGGAAAAATATTTGGATCCGCCATGTGATTGCGCTAGGTTTTGCATTTATACTTTCCTCCTCTCTTTTTATTTCTTCCGTATTTATAGCTAAATCTTGGGGGATCACTGAAATTGGGAGTCTTCACGGAGAAATTATTTTCGAATCTCTTCCTATCTCTTACATTCTTCTTTTGCTTCCTGGACTTCCTTGGGCTAAAAAAAGAAGAATGTACATTGTCTCCGAAATCCCTTCTTGAACCCAGGTCTGTATATTCAGATTTTTGAACATGTTTTGGGTAGAAGGATCCCTGTAGTGAACGTTATAGTAAATGTGAGCTTTTCCTCACTTTTTTTCTTAACAGAATAAAAAATCTAAAAATAAGCCTATCACGATTTGTTGTGCTGTTAGCTGGCCGGGGAATCTATACACACACATAACGTCTCTATTTCTCCGAAGTTTTGAAATCAAAGTATCGGATCAAGTCGTATAACAGGCGTTTGTTCCTCGATTTGTGTCGTTCATTCCGAACGAGCCTGGAAATTTTTTAAAAAACTCGGAAAAATTCCCTAGGGATTAGGCTATTGGGGAAAAACGTTAGATGGGAACTTAATGAATCTATTAAATAGAAAAATACTTTTTATGAAGATCTTACCGGTGCTCGGGATCTTTTTCGTTTTATATTGTTCTGGAGATGCCAAGAGTATTGCGGAACTGACCGCTGCTGCAAAGGCAGTATTGGATGGAGTTGCAGCTCCAGTACCTGTCCCTCCGGGAGAACCTGCTCCTCCTGGCCAGCCAGAGAACGCTCCTGATCTTCAGGAATCTACTATCACAAGTTTTGATATTTCCGATCCGAATGAGCATAGTTATCTAGGCTTGTTTTCCATCCAGGCTATCAATTTTAATTTACCTGTGCATGATAATACTACCGTCTCTGCGTTTATCGGAGGCCAAAGTATGAAGCTGATGCCTGATAATACAGTGGTGAATTCTTTCTCTCATTGGACTGTTACTGCAGGTCAACTTTCTCAGCTGGGGGCGAACCCGCCCGCGATAGTTGGTCCTTCCGATAGAAAATTAAAAGTGCTGATCGTGGCCCGAAATGAATTCGGGATCTCTTCTAAAGTAAAACAGGTAGGACAAACTCATTTTTGCACTGGAGCGGCAACACTTCCAGCAACTGTTGGAGATTGCGGAAACGTCTGTGGAACTGCAACATTAAATGGGGATACTGTAGAATTTAAAACCCAGAAGACGATTGCTCAAGATGATTTCGAATATCTGTATCTAGACATTTCCGTTGCACAGCCGATCTCATTTTCGATCCCTGCGGTCCCATTCAGCTTTTTCGAAAAGTTTGCTCCGATCGGCTCAGGAACTTACGAGGCGAGCGCTAGTTTAAACCGTACCAGTTTCGATTATATGTGCGTGGAGATTAGTTCTTATTCTTATACGGATCCTCCTTTTGCCGACGATTTTATTCGAGGGAAAGTAATCATTCCCTGATCCCTAAATTGAAAATTAAAAAAATAGAATGTTATACAAGGGATTTATGAAAAGAGTACCACTCCTAATTTTGATCTTCCATTTTTTTATAACGGGATGTTCCTCCGAAGCAGGAGGTTTTGATCCTGTCGCTGCACTTCTTGCAGCAATTTCTCCCGGTTCTCCGGGGGGAGAAGTTCCTCCTCCTGGAGAGGCAGGAACTCCTGCATGGGTAAGCGCGTCTGACGCAGCATTTAGTGATAAGGTGGAAATTCGTTGGGAGCCGGTTCCTGCTCAGGAATACAGGGTATTCAGAAAATCAGTATTCGAATCTTCTTACCAACAGATTGGTTCAGTGACAGATCCTGTTTTTACGGATCCTGTTTCCAATTCACAAAGTTTATTTCAATATGCGATCCAGGTTGTGGATCCGGAAGGTAAAATTTCTCCCATCAGTCTTTTTGATACAGGGACGGTCGGTTTCAATTCTTCCTGTTCTACAAAGTTAAATGCACTTGGAGGAGGAACTTCTCTCTATTCCAGATTTAAGAACGGCTTTCCCGGAACTGCGATCTCTGTTTCTTCTTGGGGAAATTCGGTGCTTATTACAAGCGGTACGAACGTTTATTTGTTGAATGCGAATGGAGATATAATCGGTGTTTGGACCGGGATCTCTCCTAAGGCAATGGTTGTGGATCCTTCCGATCGTATTTTTGCTTTGGTCGGAATGAAAGTATTCGAACTGAATTCTGATTGTTCCCAAACAAGTTTGATCGATCTTCCTGGAGATTCTTCTCCTAAAGATCTGGCTTTGGATACTTCCGGGAATTTGTATATCAGCGAGGCGAATTTTAATACCGGAACGGATCGCATTTTCAAATATTCTTCTGCGGGAAATTTACTCAAGACCTGGGACCTTCCTGGAACATCTAGGCAACCTTATGCGATCTATATCCATCCTTCCGACAATAGTTTGTTAGTAGCTGATAATTCAACTTTTGATCTGTACCAATACGATATTAGTGGAGATACTCCGATCCAACTCGCATCCAAACAGATTACTGTCGGCCAGATCATTGATATGACTATGAGCGGTGGACAGATCCTTGTCGCTATTCAACAGAATTCTTTTCCGGATAATGGACCTTATTTAGTGAGATTCCATAGTGGAATGTCCGGAGGTTCCGTGACTATGAAGATCAATCCTGCTGGATTTTCTACCATCCAAAGTATTGCAACAGACAATCGTAATGGGAATATTTTTGCTGTAGATACGGAAAGATCTTCGGTCCTTTCCTGCGCGGCTCCTATCTTTACGAATTGTTCCCCTAGTTTAATAGGATTTTCTCCTTTGAGAATTGTTCGAGATGATAAGAAGAATTTTTACATTCTTCATGCAACAAAACAGATCACTAAGCTGAATCCGAACGGGGCTCATATTTCCAATTTTGTCTTACCTTCTTTTCAGGGTTCTTCTGTCCAAGGCGCAGATCTGGAGATTGACGGGGACTTTTTGTATATCTCAGGTAGAAATTTGTCGGACACAAAGGTTTTGGTAAAAGTTAAAACGGATTTTACCGGAGTTACAACTCGGACATTGCCTGCGAATCCATTTGTTCCTTTTACGAATATCGCTGTGACTGATGGAAAAGTGTTCAGCGATTTTGTGGATATCGGGGAAGAAGACTTCTTCACTTATTTGAATTTTTCTTCTGTCAATGGGGGAGGGGATGGGAGTTATTTAGATAATTCTTATAGAGAATCTTTCATCATGAGTACGGACGAACTAGAAACGGATTATGCCGGGAATTTTTATCATATGTTAGTAGGTATGGGAGAAAGTGATATCCATACTTCTATCTCTAAGTTCAACTCCAATACTTTAGAATGGACTAATCTAGTCCAATCGGCTACGATTCCTTTCCAACAGATCACAACTGATAAGTCGGGGAATTTATATACCTTAGAAGGAACTACAAATAACGGATATAAATTGTTTAAGAGAGATGGGAACTTTACTGAGTTGAATCAGATCTCTATACCTACGAGCCAGATCTCTACCGGAGCACTTTACGTTTCCGACACAGGAGATTCTTCCTTCCTGGCCACCCCTTTGAGTCTGCATAAAATTATGTTACCTTGAAATGGGGTTGCTCTATCGGTAAGATCTAAATTTTCCAAAAGTAAAAAAATTCTAAGCGTGGAATTTGAGATCAGGGGGTAGGAAATCCGATACTTTGGTTATAGAAATCTGAAAAGATTTTTGGAATAAAAGGCCTCGGCATGGAATTTCTGGAACCAAAAGACCTGACGGAAAATAAATCCTACCGGATCCGCCTAACCGTAGCCATCTATAGAAATAATATTTTATCCTATAAAAACGATATAGTAGTTCCTTCGGTTTATATAAGAAGGAACGAAGCAAGAGCACATATCCGAAAAGAAGTGACAGAACGTCTGGCACATTCTTCCTTTTTCCGTTCTCCTCGTCCGGATTATGATTTGGTTCGTTATTCTGAAGAAGCTAGTTGTAACACATTCTTGAGATACAGGATCATCAGCGGTAGTCCCAGCGAAGAGACTATGCCTAAGACTGTTTAAGAAAGATTCGTAACTTAATTGTCTTGAATTCCGGTCTAGGGTTGTAAAAACTTGACTGCGAATCCGGATTATGGCAGGCCCAGAAAGAAAGGTCATCGAAAGAAATTCCCATGGAGAATACGTTCTAACTGCGTACGGGGAATTTTTAAGTTATTTCCACACTCATATCCAACTTTTCGGAACATTGATTTCCGCTAAAAAAATTCCCGCCAAAGAACAAGAAGCACTTAAGTTAAAATTACGTTCTTATATCTCAAACAACGTCCAGAAGACGGATCATTTTTTCGATCAACTTCCTCAATTCGCTCAGTTTCTCGGAATGGGTTCTCAGGAACTTTCTTCTTACATGAACCGGAACTTCTTGGGAGCTTTGAATAAGGTAAAAACCAAACTCATCGAACAAGAGTCCGTTGCAGAACAAACTCCTCGTAAGAAAAAATATTCTAAAATCTCGGAAGAGATATTAGAAGGACTTGGATTTACATTCCCTGCCGGTCATAGATTCGAATGGGAAGAAGGAATGATCTATCTGGTAGAGATCGCTACCGGCAAAAAAAGAGAAGCCGCTGCCTTGGGAGAAGTAGCAAGAGAAACTGCAGCCGCCGGCGCGGCGGCGAGACCTATCCCTGCTGCTCCAGTGCGTAAAGGTCCCGAAACTCCGATCCTAGAAGAAATATTAAAAAAATATGGTGAACTATTCTCCGGTAAACCTTTGATCATGAAGGTAGAAGAATTGGAGGAAGACGATTCTCCGGTTCAGGTGGGAGAAGATATCCTTGCCGATGTGGAAGATCTTCATTTCGACGGGGACTTTGGAGGAGATTCTCCTAGCTTCTCCGAACCTCCTGTGAGCATTCCATTTTCCAAATATATGGATCAGGTCGGAAAGGTTAGAGTATTCCAAAAAGCAGGACAACTGGAAGAATACAAACGTTGGGTCGCTTCTTTACCTGTGGAAGAGAATGCACTTGTCCAATTACAAACTTCTCTTTTGAAAGAATCCAGGGGAGAGGTAGTAGAATGGGATGGAACGCTCGGACAGTTAGGGGCTCGCACAGGTCTTTCAGAATCCAGACTCAGAAAGGTATTGGAACTAGGACGTGATTTTTTCCGAATCCGAAACCAATTAGAAGCGTCGTGGAACAAGGCAAGGACTGCAAGCCCTGCAGTAGCAGAACTTGTAAAAAAAGCCTGGCCTCATATCTTGAGAGTCATGGATGAATATCCTGATTTCACTCAGATCAAAGGAAAGATGGACCAACTTCTCTCCCGTATTCCTGACGCTAGCCAAAGAAAGATCCTAACAGATCTTTTCTTAAACCCCGTTCTTTCTATTCGCAGAAACTAATATAAGCCGTATATATGCGATTTGGCTGTGGATTCCCGGAAAAAGATCGTTTTCAAACTAGGCACTCGTAAATTTACTGGTCTAAGAATCGGACATTTGCTACAAAATTCAGCCAAACATCGCGTGGCTTCGAGTCTCCACAGTCTGTGGACTAAGGCGAGAGCAGAGTCCCGGATTCTATACCAACCCTAAAGAGGAACCTTAGCGGATGTTAAACCTTGACGAACAGTTGCGGATCCAAAAATACTTGGAGGAGAACGGTCTATATGACAAGTCCTTCGAGCGCGATAACTGCGGAGTAGGCTTCGTCGCTTCTTATAAGGGCGAGTCCAGTCACCGAGTAGTATCCATGGGTTTGAAGGCGGTCGCATGCCTTACCCACCGCGGAGCCGTAGATGCAGATATGCAAACCGGAGACGGCGCCGGTATCATGATCCGTATCCCTAAAAAACTGTTTGCGAAGTACATCGAAGATATGGGCCATAGACGTCCTGACGAGGATTCTATCGGTGTTGGGATGGTGTTCCTACCAAGAGAGGACATAGACAAACAAGATGTTTGCCGAAGCCTCATCGAGTCAGCACTCATGCAATTCAACTTCAAGCTATATGCTTGGAGATATGTTCCAGTAAATCCTGAGGTTTTAGGACCTAAGGCGAACGCTTCTCGTCCTCAGATCGAACAAGTATTGATCGGCAAACCGGAAGGAATGTCGAACGACGAGTTCGAGACAAAGTTATTCCTCATCCAGAAAAAAGTGATGAGAGATGCGCTCAAACTTTCCATGAGCGAGGACTTTTATATTTGTTCCTTCTCTTCGGAAAGGATCACCTTTAAAGGATTATTCAACGGAAACCAGGTCTCTCAATTTTATGAAGATCTAAAAAGTGAGGATATGGTTTCTCCTTATTGTATCTTCCATCAAAGATATTCCACCAACACGTTCCCAAGCTGGGCATTGGCTCAGCCTTTCCGTATTCTTGCGCATAACGGAGAGATTAATACGATTGTAGGGAACAGGATTTGGATGCTCGCAAGAGAAGAAGAACTTGCCTGCGAAAAATGGGGAGAGTTCCAAAAAGAGATCCATCCGATCATTAGACCTCATTTATCCGACTCCGCAAGTTTGGACAATGCTATGGAAGCGATCGTACGTTCAGGTAAGGACGTTCTTCATGCCAAAGCTATGCTAATTCCGAATGCATGGAGTAAGAACTTCCAGATGTCCGAAGGACTGAAAGCATTCTACGAATATAATAACACTCTGACCGAACCATGGGACGGACCGGCTGCTCTCGCATTTGCAGAAGGAGATTGGGTCGGAGGAAGTTTAGATAGAAACGGACTTCGTCCTGCAAGATATGTAGTGACCGAAGACGGACTAGTTGTAATGGGTTCCGAAACCGGTTTAGTTCATATTGACGAAGAGATCATCACCAAAAAAGGAAGATTGGGACCGGGCGATATGCTCGCGATCAATCTGAAAGAAGGTAAGATCTATTTCAATGAGGACGTCAACGCTCTATTCGAGAAAAAATACGATTATAGAGAATGGTCCAAAGAGAATGTAGAATATCTGGACCAAACCATCGATGAATCGATTACTAAAACCATCACTTATTCCGGAGACGAACTGAGAAGAAGACAGATCTTATTCGCATATTCTCCATACAAACAAAAAGCGGTGATCAAACCTCAGGCGATCGCAGGAAAAGAAGCAATCGGTTCTATGGGAGACGATACTCCTTTGTCTATCTTGATGCTTTCTCGTATCGGATTGTATACATACTTCCGCCAGAGATTTGCGCAGGTAACAAATCCGCCGATCGACTATCTGAGAGAGAAGGGAGTAACTTCTCTTTATACTCGTTTAGTGAAGAAGACAAATCTTTTCGCAGACGAAAAACCTCAGAACTGTCTAGTACTTTCTCATCCGTATCTGACCAATCTTGGTTTACAAAGAATTAGGGATAAGGACGGAAAACAATACAAGGTAGTTACCTTAGACGCGACTTTCGAAGCTCATCATGAGCCGGACGCTGCAAGAAATTATCTTGAACGTGCTTTGGATCAGTTACTTGCGGATGCTGTAAAGGCTGCGGAATCAGAAGTAAATATCCTAATTCTTTCCGACAAAAAATTGAACAAGGATCGCGCGCCTATCCCTATGGAATTGGCGGTGGCAGCGGTCCATAACCACTTGATCCGCAACAAAAAACGTGCGGCTACAAGCATTCTTGTTGAGACAGGATCTGCATTCGAAATCCATAATGTGGCTGTTCTTCTAGGATACGGAGCTTCCGGTGTGAATAGTTACCTGATCTGGGACACTCTTCATGACCTATGGTCCAAGGGAGATTTCGATCTAGAAGACGGAACTCGTCCTTCTTTCGCTACTCTTTGCACCAATTATCGTGCGGGAGTTGATGACGGACTTCTGAAGATCATGTCCAAGATGGGAATTTCCATCATGTCTTCCTATGTAGGTGGACAGGTATTCGAAGCAATTGGACTTTCTAGAACTCTGATCTCTAAATACTTCCCCGGAACTTATTCCAGAATTTCAGGAATTGGTATCGGTGGTATCGAGCAGAACATTCTGCGCAACCACGACTCCGCATTCAATAAAGAGATCAATCCGGAAGACTTTATCTCCGAGAAGGACGACCAACCTCATAGATGGTCTCCTAAAGTAGTAAAATTCATCCGCAAAGCTGCGGTGGATAACGACTACGAAGCATTCTTGGAAGCTTCTAAACTAATGGAAGAAAGTGATCCGATCAATATCCGAGATCTATTCGATTTCGTGGATCGTGCTCCTGTTCCAATTGAAGAAGTGGAAACTGTTTCGGAGATCCAAAAACGTTTCTTAACCCCAGGTATGAGCCATGGCGCTCTTTCCATCGAAGCTCACACCGACCTTGCGATCGCAATGAACCGTTTGGGCTCTAAGTCTTCATCGGGCGAAGGTGGAGAACATCCGTCTCGTTACGTTGTGGATGAGAAGGGTGACTTGGCGAATTCTTCCATTAAGCAGGTAGCTTCCGGAAGATTCGGCGTAACTTCAGAATATCTAAACTCAGCAAAAGAGTTGGAGATCAAGATCGCTCAGGGAGCAAAACCTGGAGAAGGTGGACAGCTTCCAGGCAAGAAGAACAACGAGGAGATCGCGACGAACCGTCATACTCCTCAGGGAATCGATCTGATTTCTCCGCCTCCTCACCACGATATTTATTCTATCGAGGACTTGTCTCAGTTGATCTATGACTTGAAACAAGCTAACCATACCGCTCAGGTTTCCGTAAAACTTGTTTCCGAAGCGGGAGTCGGAACGATCGCTGCAGGTGTTGCTAAAGCAAACGCCGACGTGATCTTGATCTCAGGGCATGTGGGAGGAACCGGAGCAGCTTCTCTTACTTCTATCAAACATGCAGGATCTCCTTGGGAGCTTGGACTTTCTGAAACACATCAAGTTTTAGTAATGAATGGTCTGCGTGATAGAGTAGTCCTCCGTACCGACGGTGGTATCGTTTCCGGAAGGGACGTGATCATTGCTGCCTGTTTAGGCGCAGAAGAATACGGAATTGGAACTGCTTCCCTTGTCGCATTAGGTTGTATCATGGCAAGAAAATGCCATCTGAATAACTGTCCTACAGGGATTGCTACTCAAGATCCTAAGTTCAGAGCGAAATATAAAGGGTCTCCCGATCAGGTCGCTAATCTAATGACACTTCTAGCAATGGAAGTTCGCGAATATTTGGCGAAGTTAGGATTCCGCTCCATGGACGAGATCATCGGAAGAACTGACCTTCTGAAACAGATCACACGTTACGAGCAAGACCGTTTGGATTCTTTGGATTTGAATCCGATCTTGGTCCGTCTTCCTCTTCTTTACGATCCTAAGAAGAAAAAAGACAGATTCGTAAGAAGAGAATCCGTAGGAGAAGTCCTGGACGATCGTATCTTAAAAGATGCTGAACCTGCGTTAGAAGGAAAAACTTCCATGTCTCTTTCTTATTCTGTGAAGAATACGAATAGAACTGTAGGAGCAAAAGTTTCCGGAATTATCGCACGCAAATATGGATCCAAAGGTCTTCCTGGAAAACTGGAAATCATTCTTGAAGGAACTGCAGGTCAGTCCTTAGGAGCATGGCTCGTGAAAGGAGTGCAGATCACTCTTCATGGGGACGCAAACGACTATGTAGGAAAGGGACTCTGCGGTGGAACCATCGTGATCCGCAAACATAGACGTTCCAAATTGAAACCATACGAGAACGTGATCATCGGTAATACCTGTCTTTACGGTGCTACTTCCGGAAAACTTTTCAGTTCCGGTAGAGCTGGAGAAAGATTCGGGGTCAGAAACTCCGGAGCGGACGCAGTAGTAGGCGGAGCAGGTGACCACTTCTTAGAGTATATGACCAGTGGAACCATCGTTTGTTTGGGAACAGTCGGTAAGAATATGGGTGCCGGTATGACCGGAGGAAGCGCTTATTTCTTCCAAAAAGATTGGGAATTGGAACCTTTAATCAACAAAGAATACGTGAAAATCGTAGATCTAGAAAACGAAGATTACGATATCATAAAGTCTTTGATTACGGAACACACTAAGTTGACCGGATCTGATCTTTCAGAAGAGATCTTGAAAACTTGGGATGCTTCCAAAAAATATTTCGTGAAAGTTACTCCTAAATAAAGTAACATTCCGATCAATTTGTCCGATCTAGGGGCAAGGTTGTAATGAGTTCGAAGTGAATTCGGACTTAAAAGACCTTGCCCTCTCTATGTACGGATGATAGACTGGTTTTGGCATTCGTCTTGCTGAAAGGAAAGTTACGAATTGTTAAGATTACATATAATTCTGGCCTTTGTGGCAACAGCTTTGCTCTTTGCCGTCGCAGATAGACAGCAAAGGCGGGATAGAGAAGAACCCGATTTCTCTTCTTCTCCCTTATTGAGTGTGATGGAGGGGGAGATTTCCGACCACAATACTCATCCTACATTCAAGTTCTCATTTTCAGATCTCAAGATAAGAGCTAGAACATTATCTAAACTACGTTACATTCCACCTAAACATTCCACTACAGATTTTTTGAAAGGTCTACCCTGGAACCAATACAAGAACATATTCTTTCGTCCTGAAAAATCAGTTTGGAAGAAGGAAGGAAATCCTTTCCAGCTACAGTTTTTGCATCCGGGTCATTTGTATAATACGAATGTACGGGTTTTCGAAGTAAGAGGGGACTATGCGAGAGAGATCCCATACGATCCTGCTTCATTCGATCTATCTAAACTAAAAGGTGTAGGAGAGCTTCCGCCTAATCTAGGTTATTCGGGTTTTAAGATCCATTTTCCGATCAATACACAAGAGCATACGGACGAGTTCGCAGTTTTCCAAGGTGCAAGTTATTATAGGATCATTTCTAAAAAACAATGGTATGGTCTTTCCGCTCGCGGGATCGCAGTCAATACCGGTATGCCTTATCCGGAAGACTTTCCTTCCTTTAGGGAGTTCTATGTTGTCAAACCGGACAAGACAGACTCTACGATTACGGTTTATGCTTTATTAGATGGAAGGACCGCCACAGGAGCCTACGAATTCCAGATCACCCCAGGAAAGGTTTCCGCCGTAAAAGTAAATGCAGAGGTAATTCTTAGGACCAAGGTAGATCGGCTCGGGATTGCTCCTTTGACCAGTATGTATTGGTACAGCGAGACTAGGGGAATTCCTAAGGGACAGGCTTATCCTGAGTCTCACGATTCGGACGGATTACTGATCCATTCCGGAAAAGGAGAATGGATTTGGAGGCCTCTGGACAATCCGAAACGTAGCACAACGTATTCTTTCTCGGATGAAAATCCGAGAGGTTTTGGGCTCATCCAAAGAGACCGAGAATTCCAGAATTACCAACATAGCGAGATGAAATACCAACTCAGACCAAGCGCCTGGGTGGAGCCTGAAATTCCTTTTGGCAAAGGTTCTATTCATCTTTTGGAAAACCCGACCGTTCAGGATTCGGACGATAATATGGGAGCCTATTGGATGCCGGAGCCTCTTCCTCAGCCAGGAACTCCATTCGATTTTTCTTATACAGTTCGTTGGCCGGATACGGATCCGCTTCCTGACTCTATGGCAAAGGTCGTAGCCACTCGGATCGGAGACGCACAAGGAGATCCTGATCTGAAAATGTTCTATGTGGATTTCAAAAGTTCTAATTTAAGTTCTTTGGATCCGTTTGCATACATCCAAGCCAGAATAGATACCGGAGAAAATGCAGAATTATCCGAATATTCCGTTCAAAAGATAGAAGAGACAGGAGTATGGAGACTTACCTTCGGAGTGTATCCTAAAAATAAATTTAGGCCCTCCGATCTGAAAGCAGCATTGAGCAGAAACCAAGAGATCATTTCTGAAACCTGGAATTTCGTACTTGAGCCGAACTAAGAGAAAACAGGAAGATCTGAGCGACTCAGATCTTATGAAAAATCTTCATCTTTCCAAAGAATGGGAACGCTTGGAACTTTACCTGAGAGGAATGGGGATCGAAGATAGTTTGGAAATCCATAATACTCTTTCTAAGGTTTTCGAAAAATCCAAATCCTCCGACAAGAATATATTCGAAATTTTTAAAGAAGAAACTTCCGCAAAATTACATCGTGATTGGGAGAGTCGCCTACCTCCTTTGGAACCGGGCTCCATGGTGCCTAGACCTATCGATTTTGGACCGCTTGCGGATCTGGTTTCTCCTTCTGCGGAAAAACCGGAGCCTGTTGCCTTGGTTCTGACCGCGTTATTTTGGGCTGCTGTTTATATATCTCTAGCTTTCTGGTATTTCTCATGAATGCGGGAACTTTTCCTACGGGTCTTGCGGAGCCGGATGGTATCTTAAAGGAAGCGTTCGATTCCAGAAAATTTACGTATAGAAGGTTGGGATTCGTTGGAGTTCTGGGACTTCTATCCTTATTCGGGATCTATTTAGAATATCGTTTTCTTTTAATAAACGGGATCTCTCCTCTGGAATGGGCGACCTTACTCTTATTCTGCTTTTTATTTCCTTTATTAGCGTTCGGAGCTACGACTGCGATTTTTGGTGCAATCCAAAGAATTAGAGGAGGAGATCCTACACGTATCTCAGGTTTGATTGCGGGACAAAAAGTTAGCCCGAAGGAACTCCCACCCACCGCTGTAGTCATTCCGATTCACTGTGAAGATGTGGCCAGAGTTGCAGCCGGTCTAGAATCCATGATGAAGTCTGCAGCCTCAGTTGGCCTGGGGGAGAACCTAGACTTCTTCTTATTATCGGACACTACTGATCCTGATATCTGGCTGCAGGAGGAGAAGGCATTCTCCAAACTTTCCAGAAAACCGGAAACAAAGGGAAGGGTTTATTACAGGAAAAGAAGGATTAACCTAAATAAAAAATCGGGAAATATCGCGGACTTCTGTAGGAGATGGGGAAGACGTTATAGATATATGATCGTCTTAGACGCGGACAGTTTGGTCACAGGTGATTGTATGCTGAATCTGATCCGCCTTATGGAAGCAGTGCCTAACGCAGGCATTATACAAACAGTTCCAAAGATCATCCGAGGCAAAAGTTTATTCCAAAGAATGGCACAATTCGGGACCTGGCTGGGCAATCCAATCTTTGGAGCGGGATCGTATTATTGGCAGGTGTTTTCCGGACCTTTTTGGGGCCATAATGCGATCGTAAGGTTGAAACCTTTTATGGAACACTGCGGACTTCCCGGTTTGCCCGGAGAAAGTGCCGTAGGTGGAAAGATCCTTTCTCACGATACGGTAGAAGCAGCCTTAATTAGAAAAGCTGGATATACAGTTTGGTTCGCATACGACTTAGAAGGCTCTTACGAGGAATGTCCTCCCAATCTTCTAGAAAGTCTGAAAAGAGACAATCGATGGTGCCAAGGAAATTTGCAACATTTCTGGTTTTTGTTCGTCGGAGGCTTACGTATCTCCAGTAGGATCCATATTCTCTTGGGCATCCTATCTTACGGAAGTTCTCTTCTTTGGGCATTGTTACTCGTCGCAACTAGTTTTACAGTTATGGCGGATACGGACTATTACCGTTTGGCTTCTATTCCGGAAGAATGGGCACAATTCCAAGAGAGTATGTATCTTCCCGTATTTTATGGATTGCAGATTTATACTATTCTAATATTGTTCATGCCTAGGATACTTTCCTTTTTGGACGGTCTATTTTTCCGTAGGAAAGAAAGCGGGATCGGATTTTTCTCGTTTATCTTTTCCTTTCTGATCGAGTTTATTCAGTCGGTGATCTTGGCTCCTGCTTATATGGTCCAATACACGCGATTCCTTTGGATGACTTTTTGGAATAGAAAGATAGAATGGGGACCTCAAAACAGGGATTCGACCCAAGGGATCGATAGAATGGCCGCAGCTCGAGCCTTACTTCCCCAAGCATTTTATGGTACAGGAATTTCGATCTGGTTATTCGTGTACTATCCTGTACTTTTTTATTGGTTATTACCGATTACAGGCGGTTGGCTTCTTTCTTATTTCTGGGCAGTATGGACTTCTTCCTCAAAACAAGGAGAAATTTGGAAAAGAAGGGGACTTCTTTTAACTCCGGAAGAAACCAAAGGGAATATTCTTTTGTCAGATACAGAAAATTTGGAAAAAGAATATTCCGAGTTCTTGGATGGAATGGGATCGGGCAGAGGGATTTTTCTTTCGGTTGTGGATCCTCTTCTGTTTCGTTTCCATACTTCTCGTTTGAGGACCAGAAAAAAAGAATCGGATGCACGTAAAAGATATATGGACGTTTTGGTTTCTAGTTGGAAAGAATCCGGTCCTGATTCTTTAAATCCTAAGGAGATGAGTCGACTTCTTTGGGATAAGCGTACATTGAACGATCTTCATTTCTGGTTTTGGGAAACAGATCTTTCTAAAACTCACCCTTGGTGGAAGGAAAGATTTTTAGAATACCAAACCAGGATACGGAAAGAACAGATCGTCTCCTGGTTTAAATAGTTTTAGCGAACTGCTTGGTATACTTCCTCTCTGTCTCCTTTTGAAAATACGAACTGCCAAAGTTGTATTTTTCGAGAACGGAACGCTCCAGCACAGCTTAGAAGATAAAACTCCCACATACGTCTGAATCTTTCTCCGTACTTTTTCTGGATCTGGCTCCATCCATTTTCGAAATTATGATACCAAGCCATAAGCGTCTTGTCATAGTCGGGGCCGAAATTGTGAAGATCTTCCAATACGAAAAGATTCTCACTCGCTTTTGTGATCTGTGCCGCAGAAGGAAGATGTGAATTTGGAAAGATATACTTTTCGATCCATCTATCGGTAACTTTATTAGAATCATTGGAACCGATCGTATGAAGTAAAAATAGTCCCTTCTCCTTTAGAGATTTATAAACTATTTCCATATAGGTCCTGTAATTTTTATAACCCACGTGTTCCATTTGGCCTACGGAAAGGATAGAATCGAAATTGTCTTTTACGTCTCGATAATCCATCAATTCGTATTTTACTTTTAGGTCTTTGGATCTTTCTTCTGCTAACGCCAATTGTTCTTTAGAAACGCTGATTCCGAACACTTCTGTTCCGTATTCTTTGGCGGCATATCTGGCAAGTCCTCCCCAGCCACATCCTATATCCAGGACCTTCATGCCTGGTTGGAGGTCCAACTTCCTGCAAATCAAGTCCATTTTATTTTCTTGGGCCTTGTCTAAGGAGGTAGCATCCTTCCAGTAGGCGCAGGAATAAACCATTTCCTTGTCTAACATCAGCTCGAATAAATCATTTCCAAGATCGTAATGTCTTTCTCCGATCACAAAAGCTCTTCTTTTGGATTGGCGGTTTAATATTATGGATTCTAAATATAGAAATAGATTTCCCCAGGTCTTGGCAGCCTTTTCTATTCCTTTATCTAATAATCTTCTGACTGTTTCGTCGAACCTACCGCATTCAAACCAACCGTTCATGTATGCTTCTCCTAAGCCAAGAGAACCGTTGGTTAATATTTTTTCGAATAGTCTATCGTCCTTTACTTGGATATCCCAATCTGCAGCGCCTCCAAAGCTGACTCCTGCCCTTGCAAATAATTCTTCTACCTTACCGCGAACTCTTTCTTTCCACATAATGTCCTCCCTAAAGATAGATCGCAATGATCCGAGTAAGTTAACCTATTTATGGAAAGAGGAAAAGTAAAAAAATGATAGAGACTCCGTTCTAGTATGGGTTCTTCAAGTAAACAATTGTTAGTTGGAAAGTAAGTTTGTATTCGAGTATTCTTGTGCCCATAAATACATGAAGAAATAAAGGTTTTCTAAAGTTTATTGCCTGAAAGAATTTTTTCCAACTCTGAACTTTTTATTAACACGGAATCCTGATACAACATTAGAGGAGTTTTACCATCCTTCGTTTTAATATCCACTTTTGCTCCTCTCTGTATCAAAAGTTTTGCAGTTTCCGCGTTAGCGTATTTGGACATTACGAGAAGATGAAGTGCAGCATAACCTGCTCCATTTTGGTAATTTGGATCCGCTCCTTTATCTAATAATATGGTTATAACTTCCTTTCTTCCGTAAAAGGCTGCCATGGCAAGTGCTGAGCTAGGTTTTGCCCCTTTTTGTAATAAGAGTGTAACTAAATTTATGATAAGATTGTCGTCTCGAAATGGAGGCGCAAAGACTACAAAATCGATTGCGGTAGCTCCTGATTTGGTCTTTGCATTTACGTCGACGCCATTTTCTAAAAGATATGCAACTGTTTCCAATTGTAAATTAGAGGCTGCATAATGGATAGGCTGCATCCCATTTTCGCTCTCTTGATTTAGCGGAATACCTTCCGCTTTGAATTTTTTAAGGGCATTGATATCTCCGCTATCGGCCGCACTTGCAAGCGGTGAGAGGCAATTTAAGAAATATAAACAAATATACGTTATACATATTGAAAGCCCGAGATGGAAATTTTTTATATCGATCAAATTTTTCATATTACTCCGTTCTGCAAAGCAGCGCTAACTTTATAGAAAGCGATGTAAACATGTCAAATTCGAAATTTTTAGGCGTTTGCTTATATAAGCTCTTTTATGCAGGTTATAATATCGGTTATTGGATCTTTTTGCAGTATTGGATCAGGACGGACGTTAGAGTCTATTGCGTTCTTAGAAGATTTTTCCCAACGGAAAGAAAACAAGTCGTTATGAGAGATATACGAGGATTTATACTGAGATTGTAACGCTTCTACTAAATATTTGTATTCTGGAAAGTTACCCCTATCGGTGTAAAGTATAGGAGTTCCTGAAAAGTAAGATTCGCTTAAGATCCCGTAACCGGGTTTTGTCAATACGAAGTCGCTCGCCCTGAGCAGATCCGGATAATGGCAATGCGGAATGGTAACAATCCCCAGATTATTTTTGGCCTCTATCTTCCATTCTATTCCACCGATCACGATCCTTCTTTTGGATGGGTCCCATTCTTTCCAATCAAAATGAGAAGAGTCTATCCCGTAAGCTCCGAAGGAAAATAGATAATACTCAATGCCTTCTTCGAAGCCGTAATATCTTCTGGCCTCTTCTTTGTTTAGATTTGGCTTGCGACCCAATAATCCGATGTTTTTGGTTTTAAGGATAGAAGTAACCGGACAAGAAAGTGGAAGGACAAGCCCCAGATCGCAGAGTGCGTATTCTTTCTTTAATTCTTTGGAGTATATTTGGAATATAGAAGATTCGTAATATGAATATATATAATCCCAAGTAAAATTCCCTAAAAATAAAGAAGGTATCTTTAGATCGGAAGATATCAGAAAAGGAAGAGATGAAGAATCGGACCAAATGATATCCGGCCTTTCTTTTTTGAGATATTCAGTTTCTAATTGTAAAAGAGAGTTTTTGTTCTTCTTAAATTCTAAGATTTCGGCTTCTGTAGAATCCAGATCCATTCCGAGAGAATCTTTTTGTACGATACCAACATCTGATTTCATTTTTCTGAATCGGATCCTGGATCTGACTTTTCCCCAAATACCGGAAACATCTAAGGAGGAGGCGAATTCTTCTCCTCTGGGAGAATGGATAGTCGCAGACCATTCGGGATTTTGAATTAAAATTTGCAGAATAGCTTCTAAACTGCGGCTGATATGACCGAAGCCGTGGCCGCTTACGTACGCGGAGATATGGACCTTTTTCATTAACGATTCTGTCGAAGTACTTCGTACATTAAAATTCCTGCGGACATTGCCAGATTTAGACTATCCGCCACTCCCTTCATAGGAAGAGAAATATATTGATCGCTTTGGGATCTTGCATATTCGCTTAAGCCGTACTGCTCACTCCCGAAAACAAGCGCGACTTTACCTTTCAGGTTTGCGTCCCAGTATAAGGATTTTGCTTCGGGAGTCACTGCGAATGTTTTGTATCCTGCTTTTTGGAGAATAGGATAGAGTTCTTGGATATCAGACTGGAAAACATCCAAGGTAAATAATGTTCCAGTAGAAGAACGAATAACGTTTGGGTTAAATAGGTCCAGTCTTGGATCTGCAACGAATACCTTATGAAATCCCGCGCCTTCTGCAGTTCTTAAAATAGTACCTAAGTTTCCCGGTTTTTCGACACCTTCGATGACGAGTATAGGGTCGTCCGAAAGTTTTGTTTTGGGAGATAAGGAGAAGTCCGGCAATTCTGCAGTGGCAATCAAACCATCCGGTCTGTCTCTATAAGAGATCTTTTCGAAAATTTGTTTTGGAACGACGATCGTTTTTGCATCTATAGAAGATACAAGACCTTCTTCATTTTCTCCTAGATAACAAGAAGGGCAGGTGAGTAAGTATTCGAACTTGATTTTGCCTGAAACTTTCGCTCTTTGGAGCTCTCTAAAACCTTCAATGAAGAATGTGCCGGATTTTTCCCGGTTCTTTTTCTCTTTTAGTCCTGAGATATACTTCAGCTTTTCATTTGAAAAACTGCTGATTTCCAAAATGTCTTTTTTCAAAGTTTCACTCTATTCGAATAAAATACACAATTGGAGCCTGCCGGATGAATTCTTCCTGTGGATTCTGAAATAGAAAGTTCTTCCGTGAGATAATTCCCAGGAGTTTTGATCCTTCCTTCTAAAATCCTCCGAAGTGCAAGTGGACTGAATCCTGTAGAATGGCAGGTCAAAAACACGAACTCAGGTTTATTATCGCAGAGTTTCATAAGAAGGTCCATCATCTCCGGCAGATCTTTTTCTATTTTGAAAACTTCTCCGCTGGCTCCTCTTCCGAATGTAGGCGGATCTAAGATAAAACCTATATATTTTTTATCTCTTCTGATCTCTCTATTCAGGAATTTTAATACATCTTCTACGATCCATCTCACTTTTTTTCCCGCGAGACCGGACACTTGCGCATTTTCTCTGGCCCATTCTACCATTCCTTTGGAAGAATCCAAATGGCAGGCGTCCAATCCTCCGGCTAACACAGACAAGGTGGAAAGCCCAGAATAAGCGAATAAATTCAGGACTTCTCCCTGTCCCGCAAGTTGAGAAGAAATATTTCGGATCCGATCCCAATTGCTCAATTGTTCCGGAAAGATCCCAAGATGCCCGAAGGGAGTAAACCGTATCTTAACGGTCAAAGGAGGAATTTGGATTAGAAACTCATCTTCCGAATCAGGCCTGGAAGCGCTGGATCCTCTCCAGCTCCAATTTCCTCCACCCTTGTCGCTTCTATGATATTCACCGTCAGCGTCTTTCCAAAGAGAAGCTTGGGTAGGCGGCCAAGCGGCAACCGGAGAAGGGCGAATCACTTTATATGGGCCCACTTGTTCTAACTTTTTGAAATTTCCGGAATCGATGAGTTGGTACGTATTTTTATTTGTGCTCATAAGTTATTGGTCCAAGGGCTCGCATTTTTTATAGATATGCACCTTGAAGTATTTTCCCTCCGGAAATTCCTTACGTGTAGGATGATCCGGTTCCGGTCTTAATTTATAAAGATCCTTGTACTTCCATCCTTTGATTGCCAAGGTTTCTCGGCCAATCTTTTCGAATTCGGACTCCAGGATTCTTCCGGAACAAGAAAGTAAGATCAGGTCTCCTCCCGGTTCCAAATGAAAGAGTGCCTTAGCTATTAGACTACGATATGCTTTTTTGCCTGCGGGAACAGAAGCTTGGTTCGGAGTTAGATTAGGCGGATCCAAAACGATGAGTGAAAATTTTTTGTCTTCTAAAAATCCCCAGTCTTGGAATAGATCCGCCCGGACCATATGATGTTTTCCTTTTGTAAAGATCGTATTCTTCTTTTCAAAATTTAGGACCTCTTCTTCCGGCAAGAGACGAGACGAAAATTCTTCTAATGCTTCTTTTGCGCCATCGGCGGAGAAGACAGAGTTTGCCCCGGCTTCTTCTAAGCATACCGATGTGAGTCCAGTATGAGAGAATAAATGTAAACAATCTCTGTCGCGGGCTAGTTCCGATTTTTCTAATATAAACGAGCGTAAATTCCGAACGTCCAAAAAGAATCCACCTTTCTGGCCAGGGATCCTGGTTTTCCATTGGACTTGGTTTACAAAAATTTTTTCCTCATATGGAATTTCTTTTTTGCCTCTTAGAAAGCGAACAGGCAAAGATTTTTCGGAGCCTATTCTTTGGGGAGAGATCCATACGATCTGTTTTGGGATTGGTTCTTCTAATTTTGGTGCGATTGAGTAGAGAATCCTAACTACTAATCTGGAAAATTTTCTCAAAGATTGGGAATAGGTTTGGACCACCCATGTAGATCCGTACCGATCCACTGTGACTCCAGGGATTAGATCATTCTCTCCATGCAAAAGTCTATACGCGTTTGTTTTGGTTCGGAGAGGTTTTCTGAGTTCTAATGCATTCTCTATCGTTTGTCTTAATTGGAGAAGCGAGAATTCGTTTCCTCTTTGGAGGATCCGTATGCCGATCGGACCGGAAGAAGAATAGATCCCGAATCCTAATGTTTCGTTCGATCCGGAAACAAGTCTCATCCAATCCCCGTCTTGGAAAGCGGAGACCGCGGTGGATAATTTTCCGTTCAAGATCCAAGGATGCCCCGATTTCAAAACCGATTCGGTCGTTTTGTTTAATTGGTATCTTCGAAAGCGATTCATTCCAGAGTACATAAAAAAGGACAGAGCAGAACTCTGTCCTTTAGAAAACATCGGCCTTGAAAAATCTTACTTTTTCTTAGCGTCGTCGTAAGAAGTGTCAGTAGCTCCAGTATAGATCTGACGAGGTCTTCCGATCTTCATATCAGGAGATTCGATCATTTCTTTCCACTGAGCGATCCAACCCGGAAGACGTCCCATCGCAAACATTACTGTGAACATGTTCACAGGAATTCCGAGTGCACGGTAGATAATACCGCTATAGAAGTCCACGTTCGGATAAAGTTTTCTTTCTACGAAGTAAGAATCTTTAAGCGCCGCTTCTTCTAATTCTTTAGCAATATCTAATAGAGGGTCTTTTACTCCTAGTCTATAAAGAACTGCATCACACGCTTTTTTGATGATCTTAGCGCGTGGGTCGAAGTTTTTGTAAACCCTGTGTCCGAATCCGGAAAGACGGAATGCGTCATTCTTATCTTTTGCTTTTTCTACGATCTTTTTCACTGGAAGACCGGAAGCTTTTATCTCTAAAAGCATTTCTAATACTTCTTGGTTGGCTCCTCCGTGACGAGGTCCCCAAAGAGCACAGATACCTGCGGAGATCGCACCATACAAGTTTGCGAGTGAAGAACCGACCAAACGAACTGTGGAAGTAGAACAGTTTTGTTCATGGTCCGCGTGAAGTATCAACAGAAGGTTCAGGGCTTTTACGATCTCAGGATCGATATAATAGTCTTCGCTCGGGACGGAGAACATCATATTCAAGAAGTTACCACAATAATCCAGGTGGTTCATCGGGTGAACTGTAGGTTGGCCCAAAGACTTTTTGTAAGCGAATGCTGCGATTGTAGGGAACTTCGCTAAAAGACGAACCATAGAGATATGTCTATGATCCGCATTTTCTGGATCGTAAGAATCTTGGTAATAAGTAGAAAGTGAGCCGATCATAGTGGACATGATCGCCATTGGGTGGCCGTCTTTAGGGAATCCATTATAAAGACGTTTTAAGTCTTCATGGATCAAAGTGTGCATTGTAAGCTCTTTGTCCCAATCTTGCAGTTCCTTGTCGGAAGGAAGGTGACCGTAGATCAAAAGGTAAGCTACTTCGGTGAAGCTTGATTTTTCGGCCAATTGTTCTATCGGGATCCCGCGGTATCTTAAAATTCCCAACTCTCCGTCCAGGAATGTAACTGCGCTAGTACAGGCACCGGTATTTAAATAACCGTTATCTAACGTAATGTATCCTGTTTGCTGTCTAAGTTTGGAGATGTCTATGGCCTTTTCGTTTTCTGTTCCCGTGATGATGGGTAGTTCATATTCTTTACCGTCGATTTTTAAGATTGCGGTGTTTGCCATTTTTTACTCCTGTTAGATGAATGATATCGGACGAACCGGCATAAGGTAGACCTTGGGACAGAGAAGCGAAATTGAAAGCTCGGCCCGGTCCTTAGAACTATCCTATGGATCTGAAATTCTAGACAATCTAAAAAAAAGAATCCGTATTGTCTGCTCAGCGGTTTTTATACTGCCTTAAACTTTGGTAATTATAATAGTTCGACGTTACGATCCTGCAATAATCACGGGGCTCTTTTAAAGGAAGTTCCTCTAAAAAATGATTAAAATCTCCGTGATAATGATTTCGTTTCCATTTTCTGAGATTTCCAGGACCTCCGTTATAAGCAATAGAGGCCCATTTCAAATCGTTTTCATTGGAGGAGAGAAGATATTTCAGGAATTTTGCACCCATTTGGATAGAAATTTCCGGATCAAAAAGAGAATAAGGACCTAGGCCCAAGCCTTGAGCTAACCCTTTTCCCGTAGGTCCCATAATCTGCATTAGGCCTCTCGCATTAGAAAAAGAGACTGCATTCTCTTTAAAAAAAGACTCCTGTCGCATAACTGCATACACAATGTCTTCTTCGATCCCGAAGGATTGGGAATAATGGGAAACTATATCCTTATGAGGTCGGGGATATATCCTGGATGCGAGTTTAGAAGGAAGAAGGATCACATCGTCAGGGATCCTTCTTCTTTTCATTAGATTTCTTGTATGGAAGACGGTCAGATATTGGTTTCCGGTAACTTCTCCCAATGCCGCAAAAATTTCGTCTTTTTCTTCTTCCGATGTTCCTGTTTGCAGAACATATTTGTCCACGAGAGAGCTTGCGTGGGCCATTTCTCCGATCTCTAAATATTCTTTAGCATTTTGTAATAGATGATTCCCTCTGATCCTGCTATGAGCGGAATCGATCCGGATATCCAAAGAGAACGAATCCGGAAAATAGGCGAATTCCAGATCTCTTCCTAAGATCTTGTCCGAGTATTTTGGATCTCCTGAAGTCAACGAAAGATATTCGAATAATGTATCCTTGTTCCTAAGAGGGCTGTCCGGTTTTTGGACAGTAGAGATCTCGGTCGCGAATTCTTCTCGGATCACCCTGGTATAATAAGAACCAGGGATGAACTTATAATAGGATTTTAACCAAGAAAGAAGCTCGTCTTGTTTGCCCTTGGATTTTAAACTTCTTAGATACCAATAGACTAATCTACCTTTGACCGGAAGATTCGGGATCCGTTTTAGGGCTTCTTTCCAATAAGATTCTTCCAGAAAATGAGAATGGTCCCCGATCAAAAGATCGATCAACTCGTCTTGCCGGATAAGATTATAAGGATTTTTTTCGAGAGAAGAAAGTAGTCCGTTAAAGTATTTATCCCTTTCTCCCAGACGTTTATAGGCCCTCGCATAGGCGTATTCCACAGACTCGGAAGAAGAAAGATTAGTTTTTTCTAATAGATCTAAACCTGATTTTGCAAGGTTCTGGTTGGAAAGTTCTACGGACATTGCTGCAGTGAATTCTGGAAAATATTCCGCATAATGTTTGTGTCTGGAAAAAAGAGAAGAAAGTCTTTCCGGATAATATTGGACTAAACCTCTTGCGGCTGCCTTCCAGCTTTCCGGTCTTTCAAAAACGATAGAACTGAAATATTGATGAGAAGAAATGAAAGTTTTTTTGTCTACACTGTCTAAGAAAGGAAGGAATAATACAGCCTTCTCCAAAGGAATTTGTTTATAAAAAGATTCCCCTTTCCAGGTTTTGAGATCTGTATAAATATCTTTTTTAACGTAAGAAGGAACATTTGCATCTTCTGCGAGAGCGTATAAAAGATTTTCCCCTTTTTGGACTTCGCCGAATTTATATAAGGCCTTTGCGTATCTGTAATAAGCCATTGCGCCGAAATATTCTTTTTTGTCTTTTTCGGAAAAACTTTCGGCGTAATCTTTTGCCTCTTTGAATTCTCCGTTTTCGTAATGGATGCGTAAAATTTCCCCAATTACATTTTTATAAATAGGATCATAGTCCGGAGGAAGTTTTTTTAAGTAGGAGATAAGCTCGGAAGAAGATACACTTTTTCTTTTTACCATTTCCTCATACAGTTTCCAAAAACTCATTTTGGTAATTGCATTCAGAGGAGGCAGAGGATTTTTGATGAGGCTGTGAAGTTCGTCCTTGGTGACTCCAACCACAAGCCTGCCCTTTAAAAGGGATACCAGATATCTGAACTTATTGCCCTCGTCCCCATCCGGATGGGTCTCATGAAAGCGTACAAGTGCATAGACCTCGGATTCTTTGGAAGGAGATCTTTCCCGGAAAATCCTGCGTATTTTTTCTAAACTATAGGATTTGACCAAGTATTTTAGGTCGTCGTCCGCAAAAAGACTGCCGACAACTATAAACGGGAGTAACCCCAGAATCGTTTTTTTCATGCGATTCTTCTCACTTAATCCGCCTTAAAAAGGGTTCAACTCCAAAAAGGAGTCTTTATGCATATATCGGTATCAAATACAGAATGGCCTGAAATAACTTTAAGGCATCCGGACTTCGAAGGTAAAAAACAGGATCGAAAACCGGATACGGAAGTACTTCGACTCAAAACTAAAATTTTAGATCATTATAGCGGAAGTATCCTGACACATTTGAGACCTTCTCATTGTTTCAGATCGGACCTATTCGGAAGATTCGTATTCCATTCTCCTCGTTTGGACTGGATCAGAGAAGACGGGATCACGGAAAGAGAAGAGAAACTTTTGCGCTTATTCTTCCAAGAGTTGTTGGATGAGTTGAAAGGGAATTTAGTTTGGGACCCTGAATTATTCTTTTTATGTTCCGCGTTCTTACTATGTGAAGATAGGATCCGAGATTACCAAGAATTGGTATATTCTTTCGGAGAAGATCTGAAAGAAGCAAAAGAAGGAAGAAGATTATTATACTTCATAGACGCTATTCAGGAATCCGAAAGTTTTCTGAAAGAAGGTCTGGAAAGAAAAGAAAAAATCGCATATAACCATAAACTACAAGGATTAAGCCAAGAAGAGCAGAATGAATTGTTCGATCTGGTAATTTCTTCCCAAGAACCTGATCTGGCCGGACTTGCCTATTTCTATTTCAAGGATAAGAAAGAAGGGATCCGAAACATAAAAGTTTTGGACGTAAGCATTGCGAGAAGAATAGAAGAATTTTCCAGAACGGAAGCTGACTTTTTCCTGGATCAATATTCTCTCAGACATACCATCCTTGACAGATTCTTTTTAGTTAAAAAATGCAAACCAAGAGACTTTGTATTCGAATGGATCTCGGAAGAAAAAAAGAAAAACGGAAGAGAAGAGTTAAAAGAAACTCTACGTGATTCCATCCAAGAAGGAAGCGACGATTCTTTATTCGAACGTTATAAGATCCTGAAAGAACAAGGTATGTCCTATACTCTCAGGCCGTTCGAACTTTTGGTACTTTGGAATTCTACCTTGGCAGGAGAATTAGATTCCGAAATGATCTCAGTCCGCTCCCAAACCCCGGGTTCTTATCTGACCCAAAGAGCGATCGCAGTACAAGAATTTAAGGACAGAAAGTTCGAAACATTTAGAGAGAGGTTAGTATTAACCGGAAGATTCCAATATTCTCCCGAAATGGTTTATTTAAAAGCGATCTCTCTTTTGGAAACCGGACCGGTGGAAGAGGGAGTCCAACTTATGGAATCCTTGGTCCATAAATTTCCGCAGTCCGATTTTTTAAGATTGGTTTTGGATCGGTATAAGGGGAAGAGTTGAACCCGGACGATGCCGGGTTTTAAGAGGAAAAGTTAATTTTTATAAAGATATAATCTTTCCTTTAGAATCGTAAGTAACATTTGAAATTACAGTTCCAAAATACACTCCTTCGCTTCCTCCGTAAGTGATGCCAATTGGAAAGTAAGTGGTTCCGCTTGTCCCAAACCGGTTAGTAGAAATTTTCGTACCGTTGGGCTGATAAATAGTAACAAACGCATCTGCATTTCCGATTTTAGGAACTGAATCAAAGGAAACTGTGCTAGTTCTACCTAAAATATAAATTTGTCCGGACGGTCCGACTGTGATTCCCCCGGATGCCGCACCTGCACTGCCGGAAAGTTCTCCTAATGTTCTCGTCCATTGTTTAGTTCCGGAAGAATTGTATTTCATCGTAAAAATATTTTCAAATCCCGGTCCAGATTGTCCGTCAATATCTCCTTGAATACTTGAGTCACCCACTAAATAAATATTTCCTGAAGAGTCTGTCGTGATCCCTCTCGGATATAGTGATCCGACTTGTCCTACCATATTTGTATAAGATGATAATCTAACCCATTGAAGAGCGAGGTTTGAGTTGTATTTTGTTACGAATAGATTTGTCGAGACGGAAGAAGTCTCTCCTTCTAGGGTGTAACCTGTCAATCCAGCCAAATAGAGATTTCCGTTCGAGTCGATTGTAACAGAATAAGGAACGGTAGAAGTTCCCGCATTGCCCAAACGGACAGTGGTACTTAGGTCGCCATCTGGTTCTATCTTTTGGATAAAAACATCATTTAATCCTGTTGCAGCTTGGCCATTGATTGCGGCTCCTGTAGATCCTACCCAATAAATATTGCCGGAAGGATCCAGAGCGATGTTTGTTTTACTGAAAACTTCCGGAAAAATTTTAATCCATAATACGGCGCCGTTCGAATCTAATTTGCCTATGAATGTACAGGATCCGGAACAAGTTTTTCCTTCTAAATTTCCATTGGTTAAGCCGGAAACATATACATTCCCATTTGAATCTGCGAAAACATTACTAGTGGTTCCTCCGTTTCCGGCTGGATCATCCAAAACGATTGTCCATTCTTTACATAGATAATTCGATCTATATTTGATCACGAATGGGTTTTTGTAAGAATTGACCGAATTCCCACCTAAGTCATTAGTCGATTCGCCTGTAAGATAGAGATTTCCGGAAAAGTCTTTGGAAATTGCTTCCGGGTCTGTATCATCTGTTCCGATTAGATCTGCAATAGTTCCATTAGAACAATTACTACTGCCTCCTCCTCCTGTTCCTGGATTTTCTCCTGAATCGGTTCCACCGGAAATAAATGGAAGTAACGAGGTAACCCCAGCTGATGAGGACGAAGACTCGCAAGAAATAAAAAGACTTAGTATTATAGAAAGAGAGAATAATATTTTAAAAATGTTCATAGTTATACTTTTTATTCAAGGATTTTTGGATCGAGACAGGTGAACAGTATTTTTATGCAAGAAGAATAACGTTTTTATTCAGAACGATCTAAGTTGAGTTTCTGGTATCCAAAAATGGATAAAGACCTTACTTTCTCTAATTTGATATAGAAAAACATGAAACATAAAAGTAATATGCTTAAGGGATATATATCTTTATCGGATATCCGACTTGTAAGAGTTTGTGAAAGCATTTTCAAAGGAGGACATACCTCTTTAAAATTCGAAATTTTCCTCCAAATAGGTTAAAAATTCGAAATAGAATTTCCTTGCCTTAGAATTGTACTCCTTCTAAAATTTGCCCTAAGAACCCCCATGGCCATCACCCAAGAACAGATCCTGGAACTACAAAGACATCAGAAGATGATCCAACAATTGGAGAAGATCCAAAGATTATCTAAAAATGACGAACAGAAGTATAGAGTTTCCAGGGATCTGGAAAAATATCGAAATCGGATGAGGGAAATTTCTCCGGAAGGAATTCCGGATAACCTCGAAACTGCTGCAGAGCAGATCCGCATGTTCCGTGAGAATCCGGACGCCGCGGGAAGGATCTTGGCCAAGTTTCCGATCATGAAAATTTCTCCCAATTCGAACGATACAGAGGTGAATCAGATCGGCACCTGGATCAATGTATTGGATCGGGAATATCTTCCTATATTAAACGAAACTCATATTCGTTTCGACTTCTCTCATGGGAATGAGAAAGACGGAGTGGTAAAACATATGGAAAATATCCGCCGGAACATCAAGGTTTTGACGGAGACGATCGAAGAATACCAGGCCGCTGAAAAACAGGATTTCAGAGAGCAGCTGAGCCGGATGAAAAATAAACAGACCCGTATTTTTATCGCGGAAGCTTTTGAAATGTTCCAAAAGTTTAATGAATTCCTTTCTAAGGTTTTGGGTGAGTTCAAAGCGGGAGGGGGAGTGATCATGAACATTGAAGATCGGATCGTTTTCAATTCTCGTTTTGAGAAGGCGACTGAGTTGGAAGGTAAATCCATTCCGGAAGCTTTGGAAGAATTCAGGGAATTCACCGCGGAAGTTTTGGATCGCATCAACGTTCCGAATATCAAACATTAAGATCCGGTCGACGGCTTTTCAGGCAGTTTTTCTGAGATCAGGGAGATTTCAGAAGGATTCTGGGACCGAAGTTCCTACAAATTACTATAGTCCGAGACCCGAGTAAAAACCGTATCGAAACTAAAAAATTCCTTTTCCTATGCCCAGGGGGCCGTTTAGCTTGTGTTTACACCGGATCTATTCGATCCGAGTCTATAGGATTCAGAATTCATGGCACTTGTTAAGAACTCCTCCGAAGTTACAAACTCCACAATCGGCGAAAATTCCTACTTTAACGGAAAATTCTTCATCAATGGATCCTTAAAGATTGATGGAAAGTTCGAAGGAAAATCTCTTCAAGCGGAGCAATTGTATATCGGAGCATCCGGTAAGGTCCGCACGAATATCACTGCTGCCAGCGTTATTATAGAAGGTATCGTAATCGGAAATATCACCGCTCGTAACAGAGTGATGCTTCTTCCTACTTCCAGAATTTTGGGAGATATCCGCACTCCGGAATTGATCATCCAAAACGGAGTGGTATTAGAAGGACGTTGTATTATTTCCAGCGACCTGAAACATTCCAACAAAGATCATATCGAATTGGAATACGCTAAGGACTCCTTAACCTTAGAAAGACTTTTCGGTAAACAAACCGCAGCTAAGGAAGCTTAATCTTCCCGTTTACAGGCCGTGATTCCCATCCTCATCACAGAAGGAGATCCCTGCGGAATCGGGCCTGAAATTCTTCAAATGTCTGGGGAGAAGTTAAAAACTTTCTCCCGACAAAGACAGATCCTACTCATCAGTTCTAATTCTTTCCTTTCTTATCCTGGTTGGCAGGAAATCAAAGATCCATTTTCACTTTCTTCTCCCGGGCTTTATCTTTGGAGAACCAATTCACTTTCTTCTTCCGAACAAAAATCTTTGGTGATCGGTAAACCTGGTCCATCTTCCGGAAAAGCTGCGTTTGCAAGTTTAGAAGAAGCTATCCGCATCCAAAAGAAAATCGGCGGTAACCTGATCACTCTTCCTCTGAGTAAAGAATGGGTGATTAAGGCCGGTGTGAAAAAGTTCACAGGTCATACGGAATATCTGGCGGAAGCTTATAAGAAAAAAACCTATATGCTCATGGCAGGAAAAGAACTGAATGTTCTTCCTTTAACCACTCATGTTCCTTTGAAGAAGGTGCCTTTTTACTTGAAAAAGATCCACCTGTCCAGTTTCATTTCTGCAGTTCGTTCTGCCCCTATCTCTAAAGGAAAAATTGCATTCTTAGGTTTGAACCCTCATGCAGGAGAAGGTGGAAAGGTCGGCGACGAAGAGAAGAAGATCCTAATGCCGATCATTTCTAAAATGAGAAAGGCCGGGTTAGACGTCACAGATCCTATCTCCGCAGACGGTGCGTTCAGCGAAACTTCCAGAGCAAAATATTCTCTATTTTTGGCATGTTATCATGACCAGGGGCTCATCCCATTCAAGATGGGGGAGGGAAAATTCGGCGTGAATGTAACTTTGGGACTGGATTTTATCCGGGTTTCTCCGGACCATGGGACTGCTTTTGATATCGCAGGTCTCGGAAAAGCAGATCCGGAGAGTTTTCTGCAATGTTTAGAGTGGGTGTCTAAGCCGGTTTCTGCCGAGAATGATCTTAGGAGATCTTATTGATGTTTCTCGCCCAGTCAGGTTCCTTATTGCAGCAGATCGTATTTCCCATCTTTTTGATTTGGTTCGTGGGTTTGACTTTGGTACTGATCCGAAACGATATAGAGATCATTTGGAAGATCGCTACGTTTTTCGTTTTTGTGTTTTACTTCTTCCAATTTTTTCCAGAGCTAAAAGAGGCTTATGAAAGATTATCCAAATCGTATCCTTCCGAGATCTTAAGCTGGCTCTATGGGGTCCCAAGAGCGATTTACTTTTTCCTATTATTCCTCTGGCCGATTGCAGTGATTCGTATGTATTATACAGCTTCTCCGGTTTTGGCAAATATGACTGCGAGAACTCTCGTAGCGGCTACCTTGGCGTATTGGATCTTCTTTTTGGTGTATCATCAATTCACAGGGCAGATCGATGAGTTCTTGAAGACAAAGTTTATTGAGTGGATTACGATCGTTCCGACCGGGAAATGATCCCTCCTTTTCGGGCCTCACGTCGATCAGTATAGTATCCTTGGTTAATACTCGCTTTATAAATTCTTTGCCTGCGGAAGAGATAGTATCGAAGATTTGGATACCTGCTTCTTCAATTTGATAAAAAATACTTCTGCCTTCTCTTCTGTCCCGAACTAGTCGTGCCTCTTTTAATACCTGTAAATGATGTGAGGTAGAGGCAATACTCATTCCTAACTCTTTTGATAGAATGTCGACATTCTTCTCTGCTTGGACCAAAAGATCTAATAGTTCTCTCCTTTTAGGTTTGGATCATGTTCATCCCATCCTAAAAGATATTATAGAAGAAGGTACTTCTTTTCCAGAAGACTTCGTAGACTATGTCATGATCTTCAACTTACTTCACTATGAAGATCCTGTTTCTATTTTAAAAGAAGCGATTCGTATCTTAAAGCCGGGACGGGTAGCGGGACTTGTACATTGGAATTACGATCCCAATACTCCTCGGGGGCCAAAGATGGAGATCCGCCCTAAGCCGGAAGAGATACATAGATGGGCAATCGAAGCAGGGTTTAAAATCGGGTCTGAAAAACCTATTGATCTCCCGCCTTATCATTATGGATTTATTGCTAAAAAGTAATGGTAGTCTGATTTACACTTGAACTCAATTCAGGGGTCCATCTTGAATAGACCATAATGGGAATTACCAAGACAGAGTTATTTAATAAGCGGCAGAATAAGATCGCCTCTTATGCGAAAGCCTTAGGGCATCCTGCCCGTATTGCGATCTTGGAATCTATTCTCAAAAGAAAAGCCTGCATTTGCGGAGACTTGGTCGAAGAGCTTGGATTAGCTCAGGCAACGATCTCACAGCACCTAAAAGCCTTAAAGGATGTGGGTATTTTGCAAGGGACCATTGACGGCCCTTCTATCTGTTATTGTATCAATAAAAAAACTTGGGAAGAGATCGGTGGCTATTTTGCTCCTTTTCTTTCTCAGATCCCAGAAAGCGGAAATTCCTGCTAAAACCGCTTGACATTAATCGTAATATTGCGATTTAACGATTAATGTCTTCAGAAACCGTTCCTGAAAAAAGATTATCGTTTATAGATAAATTTCTTACAGTTTGGATCTTTATAGCTATGGGGATAGGGATCTGCCTTTCTATTTGGCTCCCCGGTTTTGTATCTTGGATCAGAAGTTCTGAGTTCGAGGGCACAAATATCCCGATCGCAATCGGGCTCATTTTTATGATGGTTCCTCCTTTGGCTAAAGTCAATTTTGCCCGAATCCCTAAGGCCTTCGGACGGATGGACCTGATCCTGTATTCTCTATTTTTAAATTGGGTCATCGGGCCTTTGTTGATGTTCGGATTGGCCTTTCTTTTCTTTCCGGAAAATCCGGAATATCGGGTCGGATTGATCCTGATCGGTATCGCTCGTTGTATCGCAATGGTCTTAGTATGGAACGATCTTGCGGATGGAGATCGGGAAGTCGCCGCAGGTCTTGTCGCATTGAACAGTATCTTTCAGCTTCTTTTTTACGGAGGCTTGGCTTATTTTTTTGTGAGTGTTCTACCGGGGACATTCGGATTTACGAACTCTTCCATCCATGTTCGTTATTGGGATATTGCATACAGTGTTTTAATTTATTTAGGAATTCCATTTTTATTAGGTTGGGGAATTAGAACATTAAGCTTTCGTTTTAAAGGAGAAGAATGGACTACTAAGAAATTATTACCGTTCATTTCTCCCGTAACTCTGATCTTTTTACTTTTGACGATCATATTCATCTTTAGTATGAAAGGGGATTCTCTTATAAATATCCCTTTGGATGTTCTTAAAATATCCGCTCCTTTATTGATATATTTTATTTTCATGTTCTTCCTCAGTTTTGGACTAGGAATTCTGACGAAGGCGGATTATCCTAGGAACGTAGCTGTTTCTTTTACTGCTGCGGGTAACAATTTTGAATTAGCGATTGCCGTTGCGATCGGCACCTTTGGGATCGCATCCGGACAGGCATTCGTAGGGATTGTAGGACCTCTTGTGGAAATTCCGGTCCTCGTTCTTTTAGTGGAGATCGCGAAAATATTCAGACAGAAATTTTATCTAAAAGGTAAGACTGAGTGAGCGTTCTTTTTGATCCCATCCAAACTTTTTTAAGAAAAATAGAAAACGAGTCGTCTTTGATTTCCGAAGAAAGAAAGGAAACGTTACTCGAGTTTGCAAGAGAGATTAGAGAATTAAAATTAAATCAGAATTATTTTGAAATTGTATTTGTTTGCACTCATAATTCTCGCCGCAGCCAAATCGCACAAATGTTTGCTTTTGTTTGCGCAGAATATCTCGGACTTTCCGGGATTGGATCTTATTCGGGCGGAACAGAGGTGACTTCTTTTCACCCAAACTCGGTCCAGGCACTCGTAAAGATCGGTTTCAAAATAGAGAAGGAAGAAGAGACGGGAGATAATCCTAGATACCGGATTTCTTATAAAGAAAACAGTCTGCCTGTCTCGGCTTATTCTAAACTTTATTCGGACTCTTCAAATCCTAAACGGAAATTTATAGCCGTGATGGTTTGTTCCTCTGCGGATGAATCTTGTCCTTTTGTTCCGGGAGCGTGGAAGAGGATAAGTCTTCCATATTTGGATCCCAAGGAATTTGACGGCACTGCCCAAGCTTTCGAAAAATATATAGAAACATGTGAAACGATCGCAAGAGAACTTCTTTTTGTAATGGAACATGTCTAAGGTTGTATAGAGGGTCTTTGGATGGAAACTAACTTAGCGGAAATATTAAATGAGAAATGTTCTTGTTCTACTTTGAACAAGGAGCGCTTGAGCGAAGAGGCGTATAAATTCCCTGTTCCTGAAATAAGAACCCAAGGGATCGAACATTTCTATTCCGAAACTCCTTCCTTCATTAATATTTCGGATAAGGAGAAAATCCTACAAATTTTGTTTTCCATTCGAAACGCCTTACGTTTGCCGGAAGTGAGAGATCGTATTTTATCCGATTATGATCCCAAAGAAAGGGCCAGCGAAATTACCGGAGGAGTTTTTCTTAGTTTGGATTTTCATCAGACGAAGGAAGGTCCTAAGCTGATCGAGATCAATACGAACGCAGGCGGAGCTTATTTACAGCTAAAACTTTTAGAAGCTCAGATCAGATGTTGCAAGATCGTCGATATTGCTATTCAGAATGCGGATACTCTCCGGAATTTAGAGGAAAAATTCTATTCCATATTCATTGATGAATGGATCTCCAACGGACGAACAGGAAGACCGGATTTTATCGCTATTGTGGACCAAAATCCTTCCGGTCAGTTTTTATATCCTGAGTTTCTATTATTTAGAGATCTATTTAGATCCAAAGGGATTCACTCGGAGATATTAGATCCGGATCAGATTAAATTTATAGGAGAAGAACTCTATTTCGAGGGAAAGAAGATCGATTTGATCTATAACAGATTGACCGATTTTCATTTATCTGAAGATACGAATTCTAAAATTCGAGAAGCTTGGAAGCATGGAAAACTAATCCTTACTCCAAGTCCCGTTGATTACGACCTATATGCTCGGAAAACGAATTTGAACGTTCTTTCGGATAATAATTTTCTAATGAAGGCAGGGCTTGATCGAAAGGATTCGGAAATCCTAATGTCATCTATTCCGAATACGAAAATCGTAACCTTAGGAAATGCAGAGGAACTCTGGGAAAAACGAAAGAGTATCTTCTTTAAACCAAAAGAAGGATTTGGTGGTAAGGCCGCCTATTATGGAGGAAAACTTACAAAAAATAAGTTTTCGGAAATTATTCATGGGGAATATATAAGCCAGGAATTCGTTCCTCCTTCCGTTCGGATCACATCCATTTCCGGAGAGGAAAAGGAATTAAAAATGGATATAAGGGCTTATATCTATAACGACGAGATCTTACTTTTAGCAAGCCGCTTGTACCAAGGCCAGACTACAAATTTCAGGACTCCGGGAGGAGGATTCTCTCCTTTGTACACGTTGCCTGAAATCGTTTAGATTAAATTCGCACCCTGTTACAGGTGCGAATCAGGTGAGCTCAATGTAAAGTTCGAGGAAAAGCTCGTTGTCTTGAATCTCGGCAGTATGAAAGTAATAGGCTTTGGTGACTTTAAACAGAAAAGAACAGGTTCCGATTTTGATGATCTAACTACTTTTACAACGGGAGGAAATGAATTTTATAAATTTAGTTTATTTCCTGAACATTTCCAAGAGATCGTCGATCACGAAGTGAAGGATGAAAGAAGATTACTTCTCAAAAATGGAAGCGTACTGATTCTAAATAATACCGGGAAAGATATGCAGGTTAGTTTTGATTAAGTTTTGAGGTAGAAAAATCCAAAAAATACGTTTGATTTGTGGCTGAAAACTTTATGGTGATGATATATAAATGGAAAAGTTGAATATTATCAATTTTATATTTTCAGAGAGGAAGATAGTCTTCGAATGAACCTTTTTGCTCAAAATTTGTCCGTCCGCTTTAGTAAAACGATCCTATTTTTCATATTCTTACTATTTCTTTCTTTCATTCATGTAAACGTAATTCTTTCGCAATCGTATGGAGGGTCCATTTGTGAACGCTCCTCTAATCCATCTCTGCTTCAGCAAATTAAAGGTAATAAAATACCGGATCTTTATATTGGTTATTCTGCTCGGGGGGTGAAAGATGATAATTTTCCCGGTTATGATTTGTATCATACCAAGAACTGGGCTAGTTCAATCTTAATGCCGAATACGCCTTTGCCAAAGGTCCCGAAAGAAATGGATTTCGATAATGAGGTCCAATTTGTTCGAAGAGTTAATTTATCTTGTCTTTATTCTCCTTATTCGCTGATGGATAAAGACACCTCGACTGCCTGGTCAGAAGGAGTCGAGGGCGACGGACTGGGAGAAGTTGTTTTAGCCTATGTTGATGTCCAGAAACCTATCAAAATTTGGACTGGCTTCGGAAAAAATCAGAAATTATTTTTGGCAAACAATAGGCCGAAGGTTATTCGGGTCTATGTTCTGGAGGCTGGTTATTATGGCGTAGGGGAATCGAATTTTGTATTAGGAAAATTTAAATCTCTTGGTGTTCATGAAATTGCTCTCCTGGATGTTAATGGATATCAAAAATTGAATATTCCGTTATACAAACTTAATCCAATAGGGATCGGATCTGGTGCTGATAAACAATATATGCGCGAGTCTATATTAGCCATTGAAATCGTTTCTGTATACAAGGGCGAAAAATACTCTGATACTTTGATCACTGAAGTTTCTAATGAGTGAGAATTGTATAAAGGTTTTTAACTGACGATCCGCATCCAGATTCAGATGCGGATATTATTCTCAATGCTAAGCAGTTTCCGGAACTCTTCTTCTACCTTCCGGCTTCTTACTAGTGATCTCCGCAAAGGTTCTTTCATACTCCGGGTGAACTGTCCCGAATAAATAATCCCAAGCGGTTGTATAAAGCCCATAATTGTAACGAAAACTTTGGTGATGCATATCATGATTGGTATTCGAATTCACCAATTTTAAGATCGTATTTGTACCCATCCAGTATGGGAAAATTTCATAACCGCTATGACCTAAAACATTACGAATGATTTGAAAGGTCATAAAGATCATTAAAGCCAGAGGATGGACCGGAAATAATGAAGCCACGATCGGCATGATAAGAGAATGGATGAATGCCTCCCAAGGATGAAAAGAGTAAGCAGTCCAAGGAGAAGGTGTGACTGAATCATGGTGCACTTTATGCACTCTCTTATAAAACCAACGAGTATGCATGAGTCTGTGCGTCCAGTAGAAGTAAAAATCCTGGATAACTAAGATAAGTACGGTGCTTAAGATCAGATATCCCCAGCCGTGATCTTCTATACGTTCGTAGAACTTGAAGTAACCGTATTTTCTAAATAACAATACGGTCAGAGTTACTGAGGTATAAACGACTACGGAAGAAACGGAATATAAAAATTCCTTTTTGAATTGAGACGGTTTTGCGTTCTTCTCTTGGATCTTTCTATATTGAAACGGATGTTTCCAAATATAGAAGACCAAAAACGCCAGACCCGCGAATAGAAAGTATCTCAAAAAATCTATTAGGAATATGATTGGGATTTTGGGAACTAAATCCATCATGTATTGAAATAATTGTTGGTGAAAGCACATGTTTGATCCTTTGCTCCTTGGAGGATTTCGTGGATCATTAGAACATTTTTTCAGGTTTGAATCCGATAGATTTCGGACAAAGTCTGATCGATTCCGGATTCGATCGCTTATTTTGCAGAACTGTTTTGTTTTCTGAAATCGCTCGGGGTCATTCCTACAATTTCTTTGAAGGCCCTGTTGAATGGGGCAAGAGAACCGTAACCCAGGTCCATTGCAATCCTAAGCACCTGGAAGTCATTTTTGTCGGGATCCGAAAGGATGAACATTGCTTCTTTGATTCTGAAATGATTTAGGAATTCGTTAAAGTTCCTGTATCCTAGTCCTTGATTGATGAGTCTACGGACCTTCTTCTCAGGAACGTTTAACCGTTTTGCTAAGGCCAAGATGGTCAGGTTCTCTTGTAGAAACACCTTTTGGTCTTTTAGGAGAGAATTCAGCTTTTGTAATAGGTTTTCGTCTAAAGGTTCTTCGGTGACTTCTTCCTTTTGTATTTCTTCAGTTGGGAATACATTCTCTCTGAATTGAAAGATCCGGAAGGAAATGAAAAATACCAATACGAAAATGAAGGAGGAATTGATCAGATCCAATTGTACGGAATATCCAGCGTCTTTGGTGATCACTTCCATTAATACAACGGACATGCTATAAAGCCCCGTCACCCAAGAAAAAATTACTCTGAATTCTCTTCTTGATTCTAACAGGTCTACGTTCTTGTCTTTTAAAACTTTTCCTAAAGTGAATAAGATAAGTCCAAGGTAGAATACCTGAGGCATACTGAATAATACTTTGGCTAAAATTGTGCTTTGGCTTCGGATATCGGAGGCCAGAAAAACATAAAAACAGAATATATTCAGAGAGAAAAATAATACTCCATGCCAAACTTTCAGTTCGAATCCATCTTCGAATAGGCTGGAAACGAATAGATAAAAAAAGATAGAAACCGAAAAGCAGCCTGTATGGACCAGTATTAGGATAAATATATTTGTGGAATGATCCAGCCAAGGACAAATAAAATAGGCGATCAAAGAAGAAGTAAATAAACTTCCTAAGAGACTCCGGGTGCTTAGTTTTACTCGGAGTAGAAAATTTAAGATCAGAAAGCCCAACTGAGCTATCGTAGCTGCTTTTAAATAATGGATCAGATCTGTGGTTTCGAACATTTATTATAAAATAGATATGTCGTCGAGGACTTCTTTTAGAGAATGAATACTTTTCTAATACTTTGGCTGTCTTTCAATCCAAAATTTATTCGGAAATTGTTTGTAGGAATCTGAGAATTGTAGCAAGAATGCGTAGCCTATCTAACCAATATTTCAAGATGAGAAAGGCTTTTTTAACGAACCAATCGTCTTATAACTTAGTGAGGGCGATCAATGTCGGTTTATAGTGCTTCCAATTCGGATCATGTATCTTCAGAAAATTTTGTTGGATCGAAGCTAATCCCTATCTTCGACGTCTGGTCTTCCTCTTTTCCGAGAGAAGAGTTTGCGGTTTTCGATTCCGATCTGAGGTGTGTATATTTTCGTTTATCATCTTCTGATCAAGGTTTGAAAAAGGAAGATTTCTTAGGAAAAAAATACTCCGAATTTGGCCCTGATTTTTTACCAATCGAAGATGATAGATTTGAACAAGTTTTAAAAGGAACCTCTTTTGAAATTGAGAGTAATTTCGGATATAAGATGCTTCGGATCCGTATCTCTCTTCTTAAATTTCCGGATAACGATTTGAAACTGATCTTTCTCGCATTTAATGAATTCTCTAATGAAAGCAATATAGTAGGAGGAATTTCGAATCTTACAGAAAAGCAGATCTCTTTCCTGAAACAGGAACAATCTTTATATAGAGATATCATTTCTATATTTAACTGGAGACAGGAGATAGAAGGGAAGGGGGGAAATCGAATTTGGATGCAGCAGGCACTTCCGAACTTGAATACTTCCCTAATGCAAGGTTCTGGGATCGGAGCTTTGATCACTTCCTTGGGAGCTTTGTTTGAAACAGCTCAGAAAGACGATAAGAACGCAATCGTTCCTATCGCATTCATGGATTTACTCGAAGAGAATTTTCAAGTTACTAAGAGACTGATTAAAACGATGGCCGACGCCCAGATTATTTTTGAAGAAAATTATCTAAATACGGAAGAATTATCTTTAGCGGAAGTTTTGAAGATCGTGAATGAACAAGTGGATTATATGCAGGATATGCTTCAGATCAAGAAGCAGAATGTAGTGATGTCTGTTTTGAAAAACTTGGAATCCCAAAAAATCACTATTAGCAAAGAAGCTTTAAAAACGATCGTTAGAGAGATCCTTATCAACGCGATGAAATATTCTCCAGATGGAGCGGAGATCATCATTCTTTATCTTAGAACAGAAAACAATTTTATAATGAAGTTTATCAATCCTCCGAATTATAAAGAGATAGAGAATTTGGACTGTAAAAATTCGGAAGAGATCGCCTTATTCCAACCTTTTTTCAGATTGAAAAAGGCGGTAGATGAACGATATTCCAAAGAGGAATTCGGGATAGGTCTAGGGTTACCAATTGTTAGAAAGTTGGCGGAAGATATGAATGCGAGAGTTTATTTTACAGTCACAAAATCCAATATCTACGAAAAAGAAGAACGCGAAGTTTGCACTTCTTTGCAGTTCCCTATGATTTCATCTTAGAATCGGCTTCCAGCATGCCCTGCTTTTGAAAGAATTTCGGAAGCCATTCTTCTTAAAGGTAATATCGATTCTGCAGCTCCTAATTCAATTGCTTCCTTTGGCATTCCGAATACTACAGAACTGGATTCGTCCTGGGCGACGGTATACGCGCCAGTCTTCTTCATTTCTAATAATCCTCTTGCTCCGTCATCACCCATCCCGGTCATAATAATGCCCATTGAGTTCTTTCCTACTTGTTGGGAAACAGAACGAAAAAGTACATCCACAGAAGGTCGATGTCGATTGATAGGGGGGCCGTCTTTGAGATCTACGTAAAATCTGGCTCCGCTCATTCGAATAGTCATATGTCTATTTCCCGGAGCGATCACGGCTCTTCCGGGTGGGATTTCCTCTC
Organism: Leptospira johnsonii; assembly: GCF_003112675.1. Lineage (NCBI taxonomy): Bacteria > Pseudomonadati > Spirochaetota > Leptospiria > Leptospirales > Leptospiraceae > Leptospira > Leptospira johnsonii. The sequence continues at coordinate 161,047 of NZ_BFAY01000001.1, forward strand.
CTTGTTCCGCTTCCTTTACTCCTACCTGACATATCGAATTCAAACGTTTAGCGAATTGTGCGGTAAATTTTTCCGGCATATGCTGCACGATTGCGATCGGAGGAGAAAGTGGAGGTAGCTCTGTTAGGATAGTCTCTAAAGCGTTTGTTCCTCCTGTGGATGTTCCTATGGCGACTAACTTCCAAGTGGTATCCGCAGATAATTTATGATCCATATGACTCTTGGATAGTTGTGGCTTCTCATTATTAGGGATCGCTAATTTGGAAATTCTTGATTGAGAAGCTGCCTGTACGATCCTCAAAAAAGTTTCTGCTGATTCTTCCAAAAAGCCGCCTACGTTTAATTTCGGTTTAGAAATGATGTCCACAGCTCCGGAACTGAATGCCTCCATTGTGACTGCAGCTCCTTCCATGGTCAGAGAAGAGCAGATCACTATTGGTGTTGGTCTTTCTGCCATAATCTTTTTCAAAAAGGATATTCCATCCATTCTAGGCATTTCTATATCCAGGACGATTACATCTGGCCAATAGTTTTGCATTTTTTGAAGAGCGAATATCGGATCAGATGCGGTAAAAATTTCAGAAACATTCGGATCTTTTGTCAAGATCGTGCTTAAGTTCTGTCGAACGACTGCAGAGTCGTCCACTATCATGACTGAATAACGTCCGTTCATATTTTTTGATAAACGGAAGTTCGTATTAATTTAAAATTACTTCGAATACCTGTTAGGGATTCCGAATGGCCAATAATAAGTATTGCTCCAGAAGAAAGAATGGATTCTATTTTATCTATGATCATTTGTTTTTCCTTTGTTTCGAAATAGATCATCACGTTCCTAAGAAAGACTATGTTCGGTTTGAAACTTCCGGGCAATTTGTCTAGAGTTGTAAGGTTTGCGACTTCGAAACGGATCCTGGATCGGATCTCACTATTAAAAGTAAAATATCCGGTGAATTCTTCTTTCCCCTTCAGGCAATAACGTTTCAGATAATGTTCAGGTATCTGCTCGGAGCCCTGTATAGGATAAAATCCGTTTCTTGCTTTTTGGATACTATCATTACAGATATCGGTTCCAAGTACCGACCAATTGTCCGAGCCTAATTTGTCCTGCAGGATCAATCCTGCGCTATAAGCTTCTTCTCCAGTAGAGGCGGCTGCACTCCATATCTTTGTTGGAGAATTATTTCGATTTTCTAATATACTTTCAAGATAGTTGTAATGTGCAGGTTCCCGGAAGAAATGAGTCACATGAGTTGTAATTAGACTGATGAAAATATTTCTTTCTTCTTTATTGAGATCGCTTTTAATTATATCCAGGTATTCTCCGTAGGAGTTACAATTTCGGGCCCGAACACGTTTTGATAAACGGCTGACGATCAGGTTCTTTTTCCTTTCTCCCATGCGGATCCCTGTGTATTTAAATATTAGGGCCGCAAAGGAAAGGAATTCCGATTGGCTAAGGGTATAATTCGCGTTCATCCGTCATGGCCCTGTCGGAGTAAGGTTTTCTATCTCTTCTTCGGTTTTCTCATACAGCGAGATTACTTCGTTAAAATCGAGCATCATTACAGGATTGAGAAGTATGATCACTCTGTTATCGAGTTTACCTATTCCTCGAATAAAATCTGTCTTGATGTTCGCCCCGAAAGCGGGAACAGGATCCACACATTCCGGGGGAATGGTGGCAACTTCGTTCACCGAATCTACTAAAATCCCTGCGATTACTTTATTATCATCATTAGGAATTTCTAAAATGATAATGCAGGTACGTTTTGTCGATTCGATGTCCCGATTCTGGAATAATTTAGCCAGATCCATTACCGAGACAACGTTCCCCCTAAGATTGATCACTCCGCTGATAAACTTGGATGTTCTGGGGACCCTCGTAGGTTCGCGAAATTCTAAAATTTCTCTTACCTTGAGGATCTCCACTCCAAACTCATCCTGACCCAATCGAAATGTGAGATACTGATTTGCGTTAATTTGCATTGCTCTCATCGGAATATCTCCTAGAACCTGCCGAACTTCGACTCATTTAAGTTATGGTTTCCATTCCTATGTTCTTTGGAATTTCCAGAATAAGCAGGTTCAAAGGAAGAACCGGAGTAAACTTCGTCCATTCCGTTAATTTTGAAATGTTGAACCACTTTTTGCAAACCTTGGGCCTGAGCTGACAACTCTTCCGCCATACTGGACAACTCTTCAGAAGCAGCAGCGTTTTGTTGGGTTACACGATCCAACTGGCTCATCGCAGTATTGATCTGTCCCACACCTTGTTTTTGTTCTCTGCTTGCTGCAGAAACTTCGCGGATCAGATCAGAAATTTTGGTGATATTCGGGATGATCTCTTCGATCAGGCTTCCCGCTCTTTCGGCCACGTTTACCGAATTTTTGGCGAAGTGGCTGATCTCTCCCGCATAACTTTGGCTTCTTTCGGCGAGTTTTCTTACCTCGTTAGCTACCACAGCGAATCCCATTCCATGTTCACCGGCACGAGCGGCTTCGATGGCTGCATTCAATGCGAGAAGGTTGGTTTGATAAGCTATATCTTCCACAGAGGTGATCTTTTCGGCGATATCTTTCATAGCTTGAACTGCAAGACGAACCGCTTCTCCACCTTCATTCGCATGATTAACCATACTGGAGGCCATTACTTCCGTTTGTCTGGAATTGTCTGCGTTCTGTTCGATAGTCGCCGTCATTTCTTCCAAGGAAGCGCTTGTTTCCTCTACGTTAGCCGATTGTTCCGTTGCACCTTGGCTCATAGTCTGAGAAGTGGCACTTACTTCTTCCGAGGCACTTGCAAACGAAGAGGCAGCTTTTCCGACTTCTGAAATACTTCTGGAAAGTTTCTCGATGGTGCTATTCACAGAATCTCTTAGTTCACCCAATTTACCTTTATAGTTTCCTTTTACGAATTGGGTTAAATCGCCTTGTTCTAATGAGGACTGGATCTCCATAACCTCATTGATAGGTCCGACTATTGCCTCTAATGTTGCATTTACACCCTCTATGATCCGTTTAAAGTCTCCTTTATGTTTGCTCGCATCGGCTCTAGTATCTAATTTTCCTAATACTGCGGCTTCTGCCAATTCATTGGCATCAGTAATTAGGCCTTTAATATTTGCTCGCACTTGATCGATCGCTTCGTTGATAAATCTTTTTTTACCAGGAAGTTTTTCGATATCTGCATCCATATTTCCTTCACCGAACTGTTTGAAACACTCCATCGCTTTTTTCTTAACTGCGATATGAGAGAAGACCATATCGTTGATTCCATCCGACATGGTTTTGAAGGCACCTTTGAACTTGGAACTGTCTATCTTAACGTCTATGTCTCCTGCTTCATGT